>DASZWQ010000118.1 GCA_035546535.1 Pirellulales bacterium
ATGCCAGGACGCCACCCCCGAGCATGATCGACGCAATCTTCGGTCCAATGATGTAGCCCACGCCCAACAGCTCGGGCGTCAGTGCGCCGCCGAGCATGCCGCCGCGCAGCCCTTTGCCGGCGGAATTGGTCAACGGAATGTTCACCTCGTCCTTCCACAGGTGCAGCGCCGTCATTACAAACTTGTGGATAAACGCCAGGCCAAAGCCCGTGAACACCGTTGCGGCCGTCGCCCCGCCCTCTTCACCCACGATCAGCACGTCGGCGCAAGCAGTCCCTTCCGGGTATTTCAGCCGACCATGCTGCTTGACGATGAAAGCCCGCCGTAGCGGAATCATCATCAAGATGCCGAGCAAGCCGCCCAGCACCCCCACGGTCATCACGCGCGTCAGTTCCATGTCCATGCCCAGGAGCATCAGGGCGGGAATGGTGACGCCGACGCCGAAGGCGATCGATTCGCCGGCCGAACCGGTCGTCTGCACGATGTTGTTTTCCAGGATCGTGGTGCGGCGAAAGCCCGTCAGGCGCGAGAAAAGCCGGAACAGCGTGATCGACAGGACGGCCACGGGAATCGACGCCGACACGGTCAACCCCACCTTCAGCACCAGATACAACGACGAAGCGCCGAAAATGATCCCCAGCACGGCGCCCACCAGGACGGCCGACAGGGTGAACTCGGGCATATCGGCCGAGTCTGGGACGTACGGGTCGTGGGCCGGAGGCGCGGATTGTCGGGTGCCGCGCGGCTCACTCGTGGCGGGGGCTGCCATGCAACGAGACTCCCTCAGATTCCTTGGGCGTGCGCCGGATCCGTCCGACTCGTCATTGGGCCTGCCTGGCCGGCGCTTGGCCAGCCTGGGCCGAGTGCCGCAGGGCCAGTGAAATCATTCGCGGCCGCGGCGAGCCCTCTCTCCACGCCGCTTCCGGCAGCGGCATTCTGTGGGTAAGAGTGGCGAGTTTGGGCAAGGAATGCAAGCCCTGTCGGGCCCACTAGCATGCCGGCGGCGGAATCACCACGATCAAGAGCCTCGCCCCTCGCAAGCGTCCTCAGGCCCGATCTTCCTGCTTCACGTCCCGAATCATTTGCAGGAAGGCATCCATCGAGGGGCAACGCTTATCGACCCGTTGCTCGACGCACGACATGATGGCCTTGCCCAGCACCGGGTTGATCTGGGGACGATACTTTTCGATTTCGGCCGGCGGATGCATGGCGTGCCCCATGGCTGCCCGGCCGTCGGTGCCGCGCTCCCAGGGGAGATTGAACGTGCAGATTTCGTAGGCACTCACGCCGAAGGAAAAGACATCGAGCCTCTGGTCGGTCGCCAGCCGCTTCACCAGCTCGGGCGCCATGTAATTGGGCGTTCCCGTGCGGTTGCCTGGCTGCATGAATTGCGGCGTGGCAGGCACAGTGAGACCGAAATCGATCAGCTTCAACTCCTTGCCGTCGGGCGAGACCATGAAATTGCGCGGGCAGACGTCGCGATGGATGTAGCCCGCCTGGTGAACGGCGCGCAAGGCCTCGGCCGCCTGGCGAATCAAGCTGACGCGGCGCCCGTCCAACAGAGCGCTGCGGCCGATCGTCAGCGAATTCAACCCCGGCCCGTCGATGAACTCCATCACGACAAAGGGCTCGCCCTGCAGCGTCGTGCCATGCGACAGCACGCGCACGACATTGGGGTGCGAGATGGCGGCGATGATTTCGCCTTCGAACGGTTTTTTCAACCCCTTGAAGCGAGCCTCGAACTCGGCCGTCTTTTTCGGATCGAGAATCTTCAGCCCCACGACCTGGCCGCTTTTGCGATCCTTGGCCATGTAGAACTTCGACATGGTCCCCGAGATCGCTTCACGCTGAAATTCGTAACGGCCGCGCACGTCAACGCGGCCGCCGGTGAGCACCGATTTGACGCTGTCGAGTAGACCCATGTGATGTTACGCGGACATTACGCGGACTAAGTTGCGTGCCCTACGAATTCACTCTAGGCCTTGACGGAAAACCCATCAAGGCAATGTGCGTTGGCTCCGACGTCTGTAGCCGGGCTCTTTGAGAGCCCGGTAGCATTACTGAGAGCTTCGCGTCCAAAGACCGGCCTCCCAGAGGCCAGCTACAGAAGAGGGCGCTCGGCGCCCCCAGTCAAAGCCCGTCATTTGCCGCAGAAGTCGATGGTCCGGGCGATCTCGCTTTTGAGATCCGAGCGGCGGACGATGCGATCGATAAAACCGTGTTCCAACAGGAATTCGCTCGTCTGGAATCCCTTCGGCAACTCGATCCGCATCGCGGCCTGGATGACGCGTGGGCCGGCAAACCCGATCAAGGCCCGCGGCTCGGCAAAGATCACATCGCCCAGCGAGGCGAAACTGGCGGCGACGCCGCCCATCGTGGGGTTAGTAAGCACCGAGATGAACAATCCGCCAGCGGCGTCGAAGCGCGCCAGCGCCGCCGATACCTTGGCCATTTGCATGAGCGACAGGATCCCCTCGTGCATGCGGGCCCCGCCCCCTGAACCGCTGACGATGATCAGCGGCAAGCGCTCGACCGTGGCTCGCTCGATGGTGCGGGTCAGCTTTTCGCCGACCACGGCCCCCATGCTGCCCATGATGAAGGCCGAATCGGTGACGCCGAAGGCCACGCGGCGGGCACGGATCATTCCCGACCCCACCACGGCCGCATCGCGCAGGCCGGTACGTTTCTGTTCTTCCTTTAGCCGCTCGCGATACGGCTTTTTATCGGCAAAGGCCAGCGGGTCGACCGGCTCCAGCTCGTCGAACCATTCCTCGAAAGTCCCCTCGTCCAGCAATTGCCGGATCCGCTCCTGGGCGGGAACGTACCAGTGGTAATCGCACTCGGGACAGACCCCCATCCGCTTGTCGGCTTCTTTGCGGAAGATAGTCCGCTGGCAGCCGGGGCAGCGTTTCCAAAGCCCCTCAGGGACACCCCGTTTGGGATGTTTCACGCTGGGTTGCTCGGCCTGAACGTCAGACTTCCCACTGGTCAAGGGAACGCTCCCGAACGTCGATGGCGAGGTTTCTGGAGTCATGGCAGTTTGCCAATCGTAGCAGGTTCACCCCATCGTGTAAGCCCGAGTATCAGGGGCATGCCTCGGGGCGGAACTCGTCGGTTTGCAGGTGGCCGCCGGGCAGCCAGCCGCGAAACCGGACCGGTGAATTACCGGCTGCCGGCCCCTTAGATGCCGCCGGCAGGGCCTAGGAAACCTTCTCGGGCGAGATTTCCAGCAGTTGCCAGTCGCCGTGGCAGGCCGAGGCTTGCCACAAGTCGCCGACTTTCCCCTGGCACAGCCGGGCTTTCACGAGCGACCCCAGCGGCTCGGGAATCACAAGGGCGATGACCCCTTCGCGGTGACGTTTGAGCAGCTTTTCCAGGATCCGGTCCACGCGCTCGGTCGCTTCGCCCAGCGTTTCCCCCTGGGGAGGCCGCACCGACTCAGGCTGTTCCTGAAATTGCCGATAGATGGTCGGCTGGCGGCGTTTTACCTCGTCGATGCACATCCCCTGCCACAGCCCCTGGTTGACGTTCTGCATACCGCGCAGCGGCTTGAGCTTGACGTCCAAGGCGTCGGCGATCGCCGTGGCCGTCGCTTGGGCCGACTGGCACATCGAGCAGTAGATGGCGCTGATGTCCCGGTGCGCCAGCTCCTTGGTCAGGCGCGCCACCTCGTCTTTGCCGTGCTCGTTAAGCGGCACGTCCAGGTCGCCCTGAATCCGCCCTTGGTCGACGTAGTCGGTCGCACCCGGGCGAACCACGATGATTTTCAACATGGTGTTGTTTTTCTGTACCGTCTTTTTAGTTGTGCATCTCGAGAGTGCCGTTGCCCGCGTATGTGCGGCGCACTCACTGCCTGTTCAATTCTTGCGCACCGCGACCCGTGCCTTCTCCTGCAGGCCGCCGATGGCGGCGCGATAATCCTTCGCGTGAAAGATTCCCGACCCCACGGAATACAGCTGCGCGCCGGCCGCCGCCGCCGCAGCGATCGTTTCGCCGTGAATTCCGCCGTCGATCTCCAACAGCGGCACTGTTCCTGGTCGATCGCGCAGCGCGCGAAGCTTTTCCAAGGCCACCGGCTCGAACGCCTGTCCTCCGTAACCAGGGTTCACACTCATTACCAGCACCGAGTCGCAGTGCGGCAGGCAGTGCTCGATCGCCGAAACAGGCGTCGGCGGATTGAACGCCAATCCGGCCGCCGCGCCGCAAGCGCGAATCTGTTGCAGCACCGCCGCGGCGTCCTTCGTAGCCTCAACGTGGATCGTCACCAGGTCGGCGCCCGCCTTCACAAAGCGTTCGACGTACCGCTCGGGCCGATCGATCATCAGGTGCGTCTCGATCGGCAACTGCGTCATCTTCCGCACCGTCTCGACCACCACGAAGCCGTACGAAATATTGTCGACGAACAGCCCGTCCATCACGTCCAAGTGCAGCGCCGGAACTCCCGCCGCTTCGACGCGCGCCACCTCATCGGCTAAATGGCCGAAGTCGCACATCAGCAGCGACGGCAGTATGCCCGGCACGCTGGCGCGCAATTTCTGAACTACGGATTGCGGGGTTAAACGCATAAGCGCATAGAGCGAACACGCCTGGGCATGTTCGGAGGGGGGTGCAACAGCCGATCCAGCTCGATAGATCACCGGGCACACGTCTTGGTGTGTCCGCCGATGGGGAAGGCAAATGGGGGGCAGTTAGCGAACGCCTGTGCAGGAGCCGGTGTGTACCCTGGGCATTCTCGGTAGCACGCGAACCATCATGGCCACGCACAGGCGCGATTCTAGCAGATTTCTGTAGTTGCTGTTAGCACGACAATTTAACCTGCCGTGCAACCCAAGATGCAATAATGACTTACGATTGCCAACGTCGTTAAGTTGACCTCTTTGAAGGCGCGGCGATCTCGGATAATCAAGCCCTCGCCGGCGCACGTGATCAATCGTCCGACGCGGCGTCTACCGCTGATCGACTTCCTGGCTGCGTGGCAAATCTTCGAGACTTTCCAACCCAAACAACTCCAGAAACCGGCTGGTGGTCGAATAACGATTCTCGCGCGGCTTTCCTGCGGTCCGCTCGACTTTCAACAGTTGCCGACGCACAAGCTGCAGCAAAATGGCGCCGCTGGGACGGCCGCGGGTCCGCGCGATTTCTTCACCGCTGATCGAGCCGTTGTACGCCACCAGGGCCAATACCTCGATCGCCGCCTGCGACAGCCGCGCCTGCCGCACGCGCCCCAGCACACGGTCGCGCGCGGACGCGAACTCCGGCAATAGCGTCAGGGCATAACCCGGCCCGCGACTCTCGATCGTGTAAGGGCAGGCGTTGCGCGCGTATTGCTCGTTGAGATCGCGAATGATCTCGTCAACCTCGGCCGCGTTGACCCCGCGCATCAGCCCCGCCATCTGCTGGCTGGTGAGCGGCTCGTTCTGCGGATGGCCGACGAACAGCATCGCCTCGACGATCGCGCGCGGCGTCACCTCGGGGCCGGCATCGCCGGAGCTTTTGCCGGTAGAGGTTTTCTTGGCAGGGGCCGCGGGCTCATACGGATCCTCGCCGCGCGAAACCAACTCGGCAAAACCGGCGTTCAGGGCCGCCAGATCAAGCCCCTGATCCTCAGGCTGCGTCAGCGGTTCTTGGCGAGAGTCCATTCTGCATTTCGTGGGCGATTGGCAAGGCAGCCGCGGCCATCAATCACACCGTTGCCGCGGCGCGTTTCTTCCACTCGCTCTTCATGAAGTTCAGCCCGTCTTGCGCGAGTTGTTCTTCCGTCTTGAACATGCGGCGCCAGATCTTGGTCGCGGCGGCCAAGGCCGGCAGCGCCATGCCAAAGGCCTCGATCATCAGCCAGCCGTCGTAGCCCACCTCGTGCAGCATGTCGAACGTCTGGGCCCAGGGAATGTTCCCTTCGCCCGGCGTGCCGCGGTCGTTTTCCGAAATGTGTACGTGGACCGTCTGCGGCGCGCAAACTCGGATGGCCTCGATCGGATCCTTTTCTTCGATATTGGCATGAAACGTGTCGTACATCATGCGGCAGCGCGGATGATCGACCTCCTTGACGAAGCGCACGGTGTCGGCGGCGCTATTGAGCAAATAGCACTCGAAGCGGTTCAAGTATTCGACCGCCAGCGTGACGCCGCACGCCTCGGCATGCTCGGCCACTTGCCGCATGCTATCGACGGCCCACTTCCACTCGTCGCTCGTGGGACCCGCGCCCGAGACATATCCCAGCGCCGAATGACACGGTCCGGCCATGATGGTCATGCCGGCTGCCTGGCAGCATTCCAAAGCGAGCTTGTTGTTGGCCACGCCGGCGGCGCGGATCTTGGCGTCGCCCGAAGCAGGATTGTCGTCCACGCCGCGACACGTCACGGCAGTGCGCGCGAGCCCCATATCGTCGAGCCATAATCCGATCGCGGCGAACTTGTCGGGATTCAGGTCGAAGACCGGCGCCTCGATGCCGTCGTAGCCCATCCGCTTCAGCTTCTCGACGACCGGCCGATGCTCCTCGGTGAGATTATCGGTCCACAACAGCAGGTTCATCCCAAACTTCATTACTGGCTCCTGATCCGATTTCTCGCTCTTGCCGTTTTCGCTTGTCGCGCCGCCCAGCGTCCTGTCGTCATGCAAGGGGAGTCAACAACTCTTCGTGCCGGGCGGCAACCTCGCGCCGGGCCTGGGGCAGGAACTCTTGCAACCGTTCGGGCAGGGCCGGCAAACGCACGCGACGCATGACCTGATTCAAGCGGAACAACAGTGTCGCATCCTGGGCGTAGTCCGACAAGAATCTTTCCCGGGCAAAGAGCGGAATCATTCCGGCCAGCCGCACGGCCCGCCGCGTGGCCATCCGATTCACCGCCCCCTCAACGACCGCGGGATCGATGCGATCCAGGGCATCGTAATATCTTGCCAGCACGTCCGGATGTCGCGTAATGAGCTCGGCGTCGAGCAGAATCTCGACCAGAATATGCCCGAGAAAGCTGGGGCGCATCCCCTCGTCCGGCGCGAGCAAGTCGCGCAACTGGGCCGTGAACCGCCACGATAATTCCGCAAAAACGGCCGAATTATGAAACCAGGCATCGTCGGCGTGATGCCGCGCGATGCCGCGGGCCAGAGCCGCCACGCGCGGATCGGGATCGTTGAGCCACGGCTCGGCCTGACGGGCCCGCACCCGTACGCCGCGGTCCGAAACATTCAACCAATCGGGCACCGCCGTGCCGGCCAGAAACCAGGGATCGTCGACAAAGGCGTAGCCGTGCGCGAAATAGTTCATCGCCGGTATTGTACGCAGGCGAGCGTGGCCGCGCGCGGCAGTTGAGTTCGAACACTCGCATCCGGCGTTGACGTGTCGCATTGAGCCCCGGCAGGGGCGCCATCGTGTAGCCGTGGGCGCCAGCCCACGGAATCGATCGCACAGAAACGCTGCAGAGCCGCGCAAGCGGCGACATCAATCACAAAGAAATCGCTCCTCAAATTCGATTCCATGCCGTCGCAGCAGTTCATCGGAACGCATGATCCCGCCAAGATAGCGATACAATTCATCGGACCACGCATAATCGATGAGAGGAGCACGCGATTTCGTGCTGAAGACGACGTGGAACAGCAGATTCGTGAACGTGCCCGGCATGAGTCGACGATGCCGCCCCTTGCGGGGCTTCTTGCAGTTTCTCTGCTATTCTTTCCGTGGGCTCGCGCCCACGGCTACACGCCTTCGCCGCTGATGCGGCTTCGGACGCCGACACACATCACCTTACATAATCTAACGCCCGGGCCCGTGTTCCGTTGGCGGCCTACAGCATACCCCCCCGAGCGCCTATGCTCCCCTGGGTGGAAAAAGCATGGCGTACGCGCTACAACGCGGCACGATTGGATGGTTTTGTCAAGCGCTCACACAATCTCGACCCACTGACCACTTTTGGCGCTTGCCAGCACCGCATCGCAAACTTTTTGCGTGCGCAGCGCCGAGCGGAAGTCGGGCTGCACCGGCTTGCCCGTTTCCAGGCCAGTGAGGAAGTCGGCCAGCGCGTTGATGAACGTGTGTTCGTAGCCGATCGTGCAGCCGGGCACCCACCATTTGTCCATGTACGGATGCTCGAAGTTCGTGACGTTCACGCGCTGCCAGCCGGTCAAATGGCTTTCGATCTTCGCGCCGGTTTTGGGATCGGCGTATTTGAAGTACTGCAAGATGTGCGGATCTTCCAGATCGAAGAACACGCTGCCGCGCTCCCCGTTCAGCTCGAACGTGTTGTAGTTCTTGCGACCGCGGGCGTAACGCGTGCTCTCGAACGTGCCCATCGAACCGTTGGCAAAGATCGCCAGGAACATGCAAGCGTCGTCGATCGACACTGGCTGTTTCTTACCGGTTTCGGCATGCATGCGCTCCTTGACGAACGTTTCCGTCGCAGCCGAAACGCGCTTGATGGGACCATTGAGCCATTCGGCTGTGTCGATCGAATGGGCCAAGAGATCGCCGGTCACGCCCGACCCGGCCACGGCCGCATCGAGGCGCCACAACGCCGCGCCCCCCTGAGGCACGTCCTCGGCGATCGTCCAATCTTGCAAGTACGTCGCGCGATAATGGAACGGGCGGCCGATGCGCCCTTCTTCGACCACTTGCTTGGCCAGCGAAATGGCCGGCACGCGACGGTAATTGAACCACACCATGTTCGGCAGTTTGGCCTTTTCAACCGCCGTGACCATCTCTTCGCCTTCGGCGACGTTCATCGACAGCGGCTTCTCGCACAGGATCATCTTGCCCGCGGCGGCCGCGGCCAGCACGATCTCGCGATGCGTATTGTTGGGGCTGCCGATATCGATCAGGTCGATATCTTTCCGCGCGATCAGCTTCCGCCAGTCGGTCTCGTACGATTCATAGCCCCAGTTCTGGGCAAAGGCTTTGATCTTCTCCTCGTTGCGAGCGCAGCAGGCCTTGAGCACCGGGCGATGCTCGTGCTTGTAGAACTGCGCAACCTGTCGATAAGCGTTCGAATGGGCACGGCCCATGAAGCCGTAACCGATCATGCCGATGTTTAGGGGCTTGGACATGGATGCTCCGGGCGGAAATGTCGCGGCCATAATTGGCCGAATGAAAGATAAAAACGTGTTCAATTCAAACCGTAAACGCCTGACACCTGAAAGGCAATCGCCCGCCGGCTTCTTTATTCAGCCCAGCCGTTTACGGCTGGGTCCCTGATACCGCACCATCGTCGTCAACACATTCCAGCATGCGCGACAACCGTCCGCCGCGATGATGTTCCTCTTGGCGGTCAATGTAGCGGCTGACCGCGGGCAATTCATCCTCGCGCAACGTCAAGGCCCCGTAACCTTCCTGCCAATGCAATTTGAATCTTGGTTGCAATTCCTTGTTCACTCGAAAAGCCGTTGCACCTTTCAACTGGCCTATGAAGTCGCTGACCGCATCGTCGGGCTCAAACGTACGAGCAAATGGACATGGTCAGGCATGGCGTTATGGCGAATCGGCTGACCGTCGCGGGCGGAGACCTCGGCGTTCAGGATTTCCAGCAGTTGAGGACGAAATGATCGGTGGATGTGAGGATCACGGGCGTGCGTCGCCCACACAAAGTGGTAGTACAACCGATGGAAGGAATGTCCCATGATTGACCTCACATGGGCCTGAAGGCCCGCGATTCTGAGCGGGAGCGCGGTTAACGGATCCCAGCCGTAAACGGCTGGGCTATAGAAACGGGCGCGAAGCGTTGCTAGTTCGGTCTGCCAATGAGGTGCGTTACTCCTCGCTTTTTAGACATTTGAATTCAGTACTGTCCGGTTGAACTTTTTTGATTTTGTTTCAAGTAGTTGGCCAAACGCAACTTGCATTCAAGCATGAGCGCGCACGACTTCAAATTGATCGCTGAGAATGAACCACTTTGTTCCGGTTTAGTCGGGCAAAG
>DASZWQ010000119.1 GCA_035546535.1 Pirellulales bacterium
ACAAACGACTCTACGAAATGCTCTGCCACTACCTCAGCGGCTGGGCCACACTCGACGAACTTGAGCAAGCTATCGCCAAACATCACGCCACAGCGAAACCCCCGTAGCAAATCTTGAACCGAACACTATTGACCCTCTCCCTGGCAGGGAGAGGGAGCTTCTGTCACGCCAGGATCTGCTGCACGACGTTTCCATGAACATCGGTCAGGCGGAACTTGCGTCCTTGTAGTTGGTAGGTCAAGCGCGTGTGGTCGATGCCCAGGCAATGCAAGATCGTCGCGTGCAAATCGTGTACGTGTACCGGATCTTGCGTGATGTTGTAGCAATAGTCGTCGGTCGCTCCCAGCGTCATGCCGGGCCGGATGCCGCCGCCGGCGAGCCAGATCGTAAAGCAGCGGGGATGATGGTCGCGGCCGTAGTCTTTTGCCGTCAGCGTTCCCTGGCAATACACAGTGCGGCCGAATTCGCCGCCCCAGACGACCAGCGTATCGTCCAGTAGCCCGCGCTGCTTCAGATCGGCCACGAGCGCTGCCGAGGCCTGGTCGGTGTCGCGGCATTGCCCGGCGATTTGCGTTGGCAGTTTGGTGTGCTGATCCCAACCGCGGTGAAAGAGCTGCACGAAGCGCACACCACGCTCGACGAGCCGCCGCGCGAGCAAACAATTCGCGGCAAAAGTGCCGGGCGTCTTTGATTCCGGGCCGTACAGATCGAACACATGTTGCGGTTCGTCGCGGGCCGCGGTCAGTTCCGGCACCGCGCTTTGCATGCGGAAGGCCAGCTCGTATTGCGCGATGCGGGTTTGAATTTCCGGATCGCCGCTGGTGGCCAGGTGCGCGCGATTGAGTTCTGCCAGGTCATCGAGAAAGCGCCGCCGCGTGTCCGTATCCAGGCCGGCGGGATTCGACAGGTACAGCACAGGGTCACCGCCCGAGCGGAACTTCACGCCTTGATAGCGCGTCGGCAAAAAGCCGCTTCCCCATAGCCGGTCGTACAGCGGTTGGTCGGTCGGGTTGCCGGAGCCTTGCGAGATCATTGCCACGAAGGCGGGCAGATCGGCGTTCTCGGTCCCCAGCCCGTACGCTACCCAGGAGCCGATGCTCGGGCGCCCGGCCAGCTGCGCCCCGGTCTGGAAGAAGGTGATCGCCGGGTCGTGGTTGATGGCCTCGGTGTACATCGACTTGACGAAGCACACGTCGTCGACGACGCGCGCCGTGTGCGGCATGAGCTCGCTGACCCAGGCGCCGCTCTGGCCGTGCTGCGCGAAGCGAAAAATAGTGTTGGCCACGGGAAAGCTGTGCTGCCCGCTGGTCATCCCCGTGAGCCGCTGCCCCTGGCGGATCGAATCGGGCAGTTCCGACCCGCGCAGCTGGTCGAGCCGCGGTTTGTAGTCGAACAGATCCATCTGTGACGGCGCGCCCGACTGGAACAGGTAGATCACGCGTTTGGCCCGCGGCGCGAAGTGCGGCAAACCGGCCAGACCACCAGCGCCGTTCTCGGCGTGCGGTGCCGTTTCGGCGCGCGCTTTCTCTTCGCCCAGCAGGCAAGCCAGCGCGATCGAGCCCAGGCCGCCACCGGCGCGGCCCAGAAAGCCGCGGCGCGTGAGCGCGAGTTGCCGTTCAGCGAGCGGGTCCACGGTTTATTCCTTCGTAATCGCTTCGTCGAGATTCATGATCAAACTGGCCACGGTCGTGTAAGCGGCCAGCTCGCATGCGTCACATTCTGTCTTTCGCGGCGACTCGCCCGTTTTGACGAGCGCCGCGGCGGCGGCCGGGTTGGCCGCGAAGTGCGCTTGCTGCCGCTTCCAATTTCGCAGTAGCGTTTCCAACTCGGCGGCGGTGGGGGGCCGGCCGAGTATCAAACGAAACGCGCGCGCGATGCGCTCGCCCGGTTCCGGAGCCGCTTCGGCGATCACGCGCTCGGCCAGGGCCCGGGCGGCTTCGACGAACGTCACGTCGTTCATCAGCGCGAGCGCTTGAAGCGGCGTATTGGTGCGCACCGTGCGGACGATGCACGTTTCGCGCGGCGAGGAATCGAACGTCACCATCGTCGGCGGAGCGACCGTTCGTTTCACATAGGTGTAGATGCTGCGGCGATACAGATCGTCGCCGTGGTCCTGCACGTAATCGACGTTGCCGGTCAGCTCCAGCCATAAACGCGACGGCTGATAGGGCTTCACCGAGGGGCCGCCGAGCCGTTCGATCAACAGGCCACTGGAAAACAAAGCCGCATCGCGGATCGTCTCGGCCGACAGTCGCTGCCGCGGCCCACGCGCGAGCAGTCGATTGTCCGGGTCGCGCTCAAGCAGCGCCGGCGCGGCCTGGGACGCTTGCCGATAGGTCGCCGAGGTGACGATCGCCCGCTGCAAGCGCTTTACATCCCAGCCGGTGCGCACGAACTCCGTCGCCAGCCAGTCGAGTAGTTGCGGATGGCTGGGTAGTTCTCCTTGCAGACCGAAATCGTCGACCGTTTTGACCAGGCCCGTGCCGAAGAACAATTGCCACTGGCGATTCACCGTCACGCGCGCCACGAGCGGGTTCGCGGGATCGACCAGCCAACGGGCCAGGTCGAGACGATTTTCGATCGTCTTCGACGGCGCCGGCAAAAATGCCGGCACGCCCGGCACCACTTTTTCACCCGGCTGGTCATAACGCCCGCGCATGAGCAAGAACGTATCGCGCCGCGGCGAGACATCTTCCATCACCATGGTGGTCGGGATACTGTCGACAAGTTTTTCCTGCTCGCGCCGCAGCGCGGCAAGCTCTTCGAATTCGCCGCGTACCGCCGCCTCGGCATGTTCGGCAACGTAATAAGCTTGTAACTTCTTCGTTTCAGCGGGCGAACGATCTTTCATCGGTGTCGCCCGAATCTTGGCCGGCGTCGCCGGCGTGGCGATCAGCTCGATGTCTTCCGCAGGCAGACAAGCGCGGTAGACGCGCAGCTCGTCCACGGCGCCGCGCAACCGGCCGGCCGGACCGCCCATCCCCAGGCGGAATGGTTCCTTCACGGCAAACGTTTGGTAGAGCAAATCGGTGATCGTGCGCAGCTCTTGCGGCTGACCGTTGAAGTAAATCCGCACGCCGGATGCGAGACGCGTGGCGTCATACGTCACGGCGATGTGCGTCCAGCGATCCTTCGGCAGCTGCGCGATCGTTTCCACGCGCAGCGAGTCGTCGAGCCAGCGCATCACCAGGTTCAACTGCACACGGCCGTCGACCAGTTGCAGGTTAAAACCTGCCCCGTCGGGCTCGTCCTTCATGCGCGACCAGATCACGCCGTCTGTGTCACTTTCGCGCAACACCCAGCAGGCGATCGTGAACTTGTCGAAATAGCCGAAATCGGCCACGTCACCACAATCGATGGCATTTTGCCCCGATAGCGATACCGCCGATCCCACCGGTCCTGGGCGGAAAGCCAGCTCACCATCAACGGCGCGCATGGTAGCCGCCACTGGCTTGGTATCGCCGGTCGCCGCGAGCGGCCGTGTGACGACGGCTTTTTCCGAATCGCAGGGGATGTGCGCCGCCAGATCGTGTGACACGCTCCAATCCTGATCGTCGAGGCCTGGTTGCGATGCCTCCCAAGCCGCGATCGTCGCCGCCAGTTGCGGCGCGCGCTCCGCCACGCGCCGCTCGGCGTCGGCAACTTTTGCCGCCACGGTGTCCAGGCGTTCTTGCTGCTCACGCGTAGGGGTCATGAGAAAGGGAGGCGAGTTGCCCACCTTCACGGCCCGGCCGCGTTCCGGCACCTGGTTGTAGAACGCGAAGAGCTCGTAGAACTCCTTTTGCGTCACCGGGTCGTACTTGTGATCGTGACAACGCGCGCAGCCGATCGTCAGCCCGAGCCATACAGTGCCGGTGGTCTCGACACGATCGACCGCGTATTCGACGGCAAACTCCTCGGCGATGATTCCTCCCTCGCCGTTACCGCGGTGATTGCGTTGAAAACCGGTGGCGATACGCTGCTCGAGGGTGGGTTCCGGCAGTTGATCGCCCGCCAGTTGCTCGATCGTGAATTGATCGAACGGCATGTTGCGATTCAAGGCGTCGATCAGCCAATCGCGCCACCGCCACATCGTTCGCTCGCCATCGGTTTGATACCCATTGGTGTCGGCGTACCGGGCGGCGTCGAGCCAGGGGGCGGCCATTCGCTCGCCATAACGCGGCGAGGCCAATAGCCGGTCCACCACGGCCTCGTAGGCCGACGGCGAATCGTCCGCGAGAAACGCATCGACCTCGGCGGGCGTGGGGGGCAAGCCGGTCAGGTCCAGGGTGACGCGCCGCAAGAGCGTCATCTTGTCAGCCGCGCGAGCCGGCGACAGCCCCTCGCTTTCGAGCCTGGCCAGAACGAACGCATCGATATCGTTGCGCGGCCAGGCGCCGTTGTTCACCGTGGGAAGCGGCGGACGCTTAGGCGGAAGGAACGACCAATTCGGCTGCCAAGGGGCGCCTGCATCGATCCAGGTGCGCAAGGTCGCTATCTGCGCGGCGGTCAAAGGCTCGCTTCCCTCGGGCGGCATTCGCTCGTCGGGATCGGCCGAAGTGACCCGGCGAATCAATTCGCTCGTCGCGGCGCTACCCGGGACGATCGCGCGCGTGTCACCACGCTCGGCCGTGGCGCTGGCCTCGTTGTCGAGGCGGAGGTCCGCCTTGCGCTGCGCGCTATCCGGTCCGTGGCAGCGCCAGCATGCGTCGGCCAGGATCGGCCGCACGTCGCGGTTGAATGTGACCTGGCTAGGACGCGGTTCGGCTGCCACGCCCGTTTTGCCAAGCACGCCGCACAGAATCAGCAGGGCAAACACGGCCCTATCAAACTGGGCTCGCACGATTCCGTGTCCCAAAGGGTGCTGGAACGAAACCTTCGTTACATTGCGCTGGTACTTGAGTTTACCAGGAGCCAGTAGAATCGTAACTTGCGGCGGCGGTGCGGGACAGCCGCCCGCCCGTCGGACCCGTCCGCGACATTTGCCGGCGAATTTGAAAAGCGCCGTCGGCTGCCGAGCTACGAGAACCGGCCCGTAACAGGAGTTTGTTCGATGCGGTATTCTGCCAATGCCTGCCTGCTGGTTTTGCTAGTTCTTCTCGTCGATACTGCTCCTGCGGCGCGAGCCAGCGAGGCATCGGCCGAGATCGTCGCTCCGCTATCGGATCGGCAGACGCTTGTCGTGGCCCACGTCGACTTGTTGGCTTTCGATGCGGCGGAAACGATCGACTGGCTGGGGGATCTCCTGGAACTGCCGGAGGGAGAGCGCAATCGCATGCAAGCGGAGACCGTGTTGGTCAACGTGCTGCGTCAGACCTTACCGGAAGATGCCTCGGTCGATCTGTACGTTGTCAGCAGTCTGGCCGACTTTGGCCGCATGCCCTTCTTCCTCGCGTTGCCGCTGGAAGGGGCGACGCCCGCCACCGCGATCGCTGCCGAAGCGCGGCGCGACCTGGAAAAAGCATGGGGGCGGCCATTGCAGAGCGAGCGCATCGGCAAGGCGCTAGTCACGGCCAGCCCGGAGACCATCGACCGGCTGAAGAAAAACGAAACGCCCGAGCGGCCCGAAATCGCCGCCGCGTTTTCCGCCGTCGGCGCGGGCGCCGTGCAAGTTGCCTTCGTGCCCGCCGCCGAATTGCGGAAGTTGGCTGAAACGATTGCACCGCAACTGCCGCAAGTATTGGGGGGCGGTGAGACCAAGGTATTCACGCGCGGAATCGAGTGGATGGCAGCCGGCTTCGAACTGCCGCCCAACGACGTCACCATCCGCCTCGTCGTGCAATCGCCTGATGCCGAAGCGGCAGCGGCTGTGGAAAGCGCACTGATCAAGGTATTCGCGGCCGTCGGTCGAGTACCCGCGGTGCAGAAGGCGATTCCCGAATACGACGAACTGTGGAAAAAGCTAATGCCAACCGCGTCGGGCGATCGTCTCAAGCTCGAACTCACCGACGCCAACGGTGGCGTCGCCGCACTCACGGCCTTCGCGGCGCCCGTTTTGCGGGCCTTGACGGCCGGGAACACAACGAAGTGACGGGCTGCGAGCGTGGAGCTGCCTTCTGTTGCCGGCCTCTGCGAGGCCGGAGCCGCACGGGTGCGACCATCGCTGATCTGTGGCGCGACGAACAATCGACGACGTCGGTGTTCTTTCAACCGGGGTCGCAGACTCCGGCTACAGTAAAAGCTCGGCCGTACAGTAAAGAGGCGCACTTACCGTACAAACCGCCGGAAGTCGGGCTTGCGCTTTTCGTGGAACGCTGCGGACCCTTCCTTGTGTTCCTCGGTCTGGTAGTAGAGCGCCACGGCCTGGAATCCAAGTGCGCCGCTGCCGCGGATCGATTCGGTGTCGGCGTTGAACGACCGCTTGGCGATGGCCAGCGCCGTCGGACTGCGCTCCATTAGTTCGCCGCACCAGCGGCCGACTTCGGCGTCTAATTCGTCGTGCGGCACGACGACATTGACCAGGCCCATCGCCAACGCTTCGGTGGCCGAATAGCGCCGGCACAGATACCACATCTCGCGCGCTTTCTTCTCGCCGACGATGCGGGCGAGATACGCCGTGCCAAAGCCTGGGTCGACCGAGCCGACTTTCGGCCCGACCTGGCCGAACACGGCGCGATCCGAGGCGATCGTGAGATCGCAAATCGTGGCGAGCACATTGCCGCCGCCGATGGCAAAGCCCTGCACGCGCGCGATCACCGGCTGTGGCACGTCGCGGATGAGGCTGTGAACCTGGTCGATGGGCATGCCCAACGCGCCGCGCCCGCCGTAACCGCCCGAGGCCTGGCCGCCTTGATCGCCACCGCTGCAAAAGGCCTTGTCCCCGGCGCCGGCCAGCACGATCACGCCGATTTGCGAATTGCCGCCAGCCTGTACGAAAGCGGCAATCAGCTCTTCGCATGTCTGTGCGCGGAAGGCATTGTAAACCTGCGGGCGATTGATCGTGATCGTCACCACACCATCACGTTCTTCGTAAAGCAAATCTTGATAGCTCATGCGCGGACAGGCTCCTGGCGATTGGTTCGCAGCAACGCGATTGGCTTTGTATCGCGCTTGAACGCCGGTGGAAATATGCCGACGCCTGCCAATTCCGTTTCGCCCGAGGAGCTGTGTCGCCGAGTGCTATCCGTGCATCGTCAAACCGCCCGACACGCTGATCACCTGTCCGGTGATGTATTGCGCTTCTTCGCTCGCCAAAAAGGCGACGATGCCGGCGATGTCGCCGGGCTGGCCCAGGCGCTTCATGGGGATCGCCCGTTGCAAGGCCGCGCGGAGCTTCTCGCCCGCCTCGCCTGAACCGGCGAACGACGCCAAGAGCGGTGTATCGGTCGGGCCGGGGCAGACGACGTTCAGATTGATGCCGCGGCCGGCCAGCTCGCGCGCCAAAGTTTTCGTGAAGGAGATGATTCCCCCCTTGGCGGCGGCGTAGACCGATTCGCCCGACGAACCGACGCGGCCCGCATCGGACGAGATATTGACCACGGTGCCGCGGCCGCGCTGCGCCATGCCGCGCACGACGACGTGGTGCATGTTCAACGGGCCCGTGAGATTGATCGCCACGATCCGCTCCCAGAGAAGCGGGTCGGTATCGAGAAAATTGCCGGCCCGATCCCAGCCGGCGTTGTTGACGAGGATGTCGATAGGGCCGCGGGTGTGCTCGAATTGGTGTACGACACGTTCGATCGCGGCATGGTCGGTGATGTCCGCGACCAGACTTTCCGCCCGACCGCCATCGGTCGCGATAACTTGCACGGTTTCGGCGGCAGCCGCCTCGTCACGATCGAGGACGCCGACAAAAACGCCCTCGTCGGCCAGACGCAACGAGATCGCGCGGCCGATGGCGCCGCCGGCCCCCGTAACAATGGCGATCTTGTCGGCTAATCCGCGCATGAAGGTCCTCTTCGTCGCGCGCCCTGGCGCACTTGTTGCAAACCGAAGCGCGCCGTTAAGCGTCGGGCGTCTTGGGCTTCTCTTTGCGGCGCTGCCACCACTCGATGACTTGCTGCCGGGCGGCGGGCGTCGTAAAGCGGCTGGCCGGCACGCCCAGCCCGCGCAATTCCTGGTCGGTTACTTCGGCGACGCCGAAGTCGGACAGGTTTTCGCCGTGACGTGTAAGCAACATGGCCGCAGCTGTTGCGCCAACTTCCGGCGGCGGGTCGCCGATCGTGCTGATCGGCCGTGCGATGTCGATCATTCCGGCCAGGCAATCATCGAGGCCCGGCCAGGGGTCGCGGTCGGCAATCTTAAAGACCGCCAGCCAGCCGACGTTCAGACGCACTTCCTCGGTCGGTGCCGGCAACCGCCCGCGCCGACCTGCTTCGACCAGACTCGGAAGAACCTCGCGCGTGCCATTCTCGGCCAATACGGCGCACAACAGCAGGTGCCGGCTCGAGCGGCCGCCGAATTGAAACTCCTCCGGCTCGGTTTTTGGCTGATCGTCGACCGACAGCAGGTAAGGTCCGGCGAAACGCGAGACGACGTCACCATCCAATTGCAAGAGCAGGGCGATTTCACGCTCGGTCAAGCAGCGCTTTTGCGCCGCCATCCAGGCCGTGGTGCGCTCGCTCAGTTCGTGCAGCCGTTGGCTGGGATCGACCTTCAGCTTCGCCAGGTCGTACAACAATCGCTGCCGGGCGTTCGGCAGGTTCACCAGTTGAAACATCCGGTTTTCGCTATAGGGTTGCTGCGGATGCGTGATCGGAATCGCTACGCCCACCGGGTAATCGCCCGGCGCCAGAGAATTGCCACTTTTGCAATGGGCCGTCGTGTCGTCGATGCTGCTGAAATGGGTGGCGCGCAAGGCCTGGTCGGGGAACTGCGGCACGTCGACCAGCAGGTATTGCAAAGTCGAGTTGACGCGGTCTTCCCAAATTTCGGCGACCATGGCCGGCTGGCACAAATCCGATAGCCGCGTCAGGCGTTCGATCGCTTCCGGCGCGAGATCGGCATTTTCCAGATGTTTTGCGACGGCGACCTTGATCTTCGGCGCCCACGACTCGTACACCACCAAATCGGTCAGCTCACGCTCGGCACATTCGTGCGCGACGGGGTGTTCGGTTGCGGACGTCAGAATATGGAGCCATAACTCAACTTGGTTGTCGGTCGCCGCAGGCGCCGGCCAGGTCTTCGGATCGCTCGCCAGCCAGCGTACCCAGGCGGCCTCGCGCAATTCCGTCAGGCGGCGACGCACATCCGAGGGTAATTGCGGGTCTTTCAGCCGCTGCTTGAGCTTCTCGGCCACCACCGCGGCCCATTGCGGGTTGCGCTTGGCAATCCACGCCAGGCGCATCGCCGCCCCGACGCGTTGACCGTATGAAGCCGCGTCCACGTCGCCGAGTAAGCGATCAATTTCCTCGGGCGCGATTTGCGGAATGCTATCAGCAGGCGGCGCGGGCAATTGCGAAAGGATCGGCTCGCACAGCGACCGAACCTCATACGACGTGTCAGGCGCCAGCAGCAGTCGTTCCAGCGCCACGGCCACGGCCGGCTGCGTGTCCTTATCGTTGGCCAGCGCCTTGAGTTTCTCGGCCCCGCGCCCCCGCACGTCGAAGCGGTCGGAATTGAGATCCGCCAGGCAATCACGCAAAGCCTGCGCCGCTTCCGGCGGTGGCTCCTCGGCATGAGCGGCCATTCGCCATGACAAGCCGCTCCCCACGATCAACAGCAGCCAGCAAAATCGGTGGCGACGGGAGCTTCGCATGGCGACGATCGATCGCAGAGTTACTGGGAGGCGGGACATCGGGGCAGGCAAATCCGTCCGCTGGCAGGACCCTGAATGCAGGGCGAGCCGCGGCGGACGCGATTCAAGCATATGTTACGTCGCGGGGGACCAACGGGCAAAGCCGAATGCACCCGGCGGAATGGCGAGGACGCCGAAAACTGGGCAAACTGCGGCTTGTACTTTCAAACGGGAACTGCCGGGGTGATCGACCGCTGGTTCAACAGCCGATCTTGCCGGCCGCCCTGATTTGCACTACAAGCTGGCCGCCTTTCTACCTTTCATTTCCCTTCGGGTCTCAGGAGAGCCGACCATGGCGAAGGTTCTGCTGCGCGCGTTGTGCCTTGTCGCCGTCGTTGCCGTGGGGGGCGCGGTTGTATCGCACAGGGCCTCGGCCCAGATGCAGGTCAACCCGACCAGCCCTTACGTACAGATCACGCTCTTGCAGCAATTGGAACAGGGGCTGAAGTGCCGGCAGCCCGGCGAGTTCGCGTGGGTTCGCTACGTGGTACGCCAGGTGGACAAGAACAAGCTGCCGCTCAGCCTGGTCAATATCTGCTTCGACTGGTCGCGCAAGCGCAGCAACCACATTCCGTTCGTCTATTTCAAGCAAAGCTTGATCATGCTGGCCGCGCAGCAAGGCATTACGCTGAAAGATTTCGGCGGCTGGTGAGAGTCAGCGAAAGGCGCTTGATCAAACAGCGCCGCCGCGCCGCAGGCACTTACTTCGCCGGCGCGCCGAGAATGCGCTGCGCCTCGGCTCCCATTCGTCCTGTGGCCATCAAGGCCCACAGCTTCATATCGGCGATGAAGGACCACAGCGGATACTTGAACGAGGCCGGCTTGTTCTTCTCGATGCCGAAATGGCTGATCCAGGCCATCCCGTAGCCGGCCACGGGCGCCAGTACCAAGAGCCACCACATCTGCATCGCGATCGCGGCGCCGATCACGACAAAGCTCAACGTCGTGCCGACGAAGTGCATGATCCGCGTGCTCAACAGGCTGTGCTCGCGAACATAAAAGGGCCAGAACTCTTCGAACGATTTGATTTGGTCCTGCGGCATGATGACCTCCGGCCCGGGGGTGTTCGGATGGGCGGCGGGCTGCGTTGCCGCCCGTTGCATCCGACTCTATTCTGGCTTTCTCCCGGGCCGGAAGCAATGCGAACCGACGGCAGAGAACTGTAAAGTCTGTAGCCCGGGTGTGCGACCCCGGAAGCGTTGCCTATCGGCTCCCGGCCTCGCAGAGGCCAGCTACAGAAGAGGGGCATGCCATCGACACCGCAGTTCTTCTTATGTCGAGGGAGCGGGAGCGGCAGCCAGGCAACCTCGCCCCCCGTGAGGCATTACAATAGCGAGGCGACTCCGCCCAGGTCTGGACCACAACACAACTTCGTCACGCAATTCGTCGAGGGGCCAATGACTTCGCATCGCACGTGCTGGCGGCTTGTTCTAACGTGTGCTTATGGTGCGTGGCTGTGCAGCCCGGCACAGGCGCATTTCCTGTTCGTGCGCATCTTGCCGCCGGCCGAAGGGGGACGCGCGGCCGAGGTCTATTTCAGCGAGAAAGCCGACGCGGGCGATCCGCGCTTCATCGATAAGGTGGCGGCCACACGGCTGTGGCTGCAAACGGCCACAGGCGAACCGCAGGAGCTTGCCGTCACCAAGGGGGCCGATCGGTTGCGGGCGCATTTGCCCATCCAGGGAAGCGCCGAAGTCTTCGGCGTCCTCGACTATGGCGTCCTTGCGCGCCCGGCACAGACGCCGTTTCTGCTGCGGCACTATCCCAAGGCGTGCGCCGGAACACCTGGCGAGTTAAACCAATTCGCATGGCGCGGCCAGGAACGCTTCGAGTTCGCGCCTCGCTTTGCGCGAGACCAGGTCGTGCTCACGCTCTTGCACGATGGCAAGCCTCAGCCAGGTGTCAAGGTGAACACGGTCGACGTGAACCTGGTCGGCGACGAGCTTACGACGAACGACCAGGGCGAGGTCACGTTCCAACCGCCGTCGACGGGCGTTTATTCCGTGTACGCGCAGCACGTCGACAAGATGGCAGGCGACAAAGATGGCAAGCACTATGACGAGATTCGCGAATTCGCAACGCTCACGTTCACCTGGCCCCTGGCGCGCACCGACTCCGACCCCGCGGCGGTAAAGCTCTTCGAGGATGCCGTCGCCGCGCGGGCGCAATGGAAGAACTTCCCCGGCTTTAAAGCGACGCTCGACGGTAATGTCGACGGCCGCCCCGTCGCGGGCGACGTCACGGTGACAGCCGACGGCAGCGTGACCGTCGACGCTGCCGACGAGCCCGTGGCCGATTGGGTGCGCGAGCAATTGGAATCGATCACGATGCACCGCGTGGCGCAGGATTCACGCGACGCGACTCCTCCCGTCTTGCGTTTCGCCGACGAAGATCAGAATCATCCGCTGGGCCGGCTCCTGGAATTCTCCGGCGGCCAGTTTGCCTCGAGCTATCGGGTGCGCGATTCGCAGATCATGGTCGTGAATCGCAACTTCGGCGAGCAGGATATGACGATCACGGTGCTGGATAACGAACAAAACTCTGCCGGACGCTTTTTGCCACGCAACTACACTGTGCAATACTGGGACGCCAAAACCGGCAAACTCGCTCGCACCGAAAGTGTGCAGGATCGCTGGCGCCGCGTCGGTGATTTCGACTTGCCGCAGACCCACACCGTGTCGACGGCCACCTCAGGCGGCCTGTCGGTACGCACGTTCACCCTGAGCAGCCACAAGTTGCTCGACGCCAAGTGACGTTGTTGCAAGGTAACCCGTCAGCGAAGAAACCGAGAGCCGC
>DASZWQ010000120.1 GCA_035546535.1 Pirellulales bacterium
CAGAAATGGTCGAGGCCGTGCAAAAGCAGCAGCGAAATTAGCGCCGCATTCGCCGCAGCGCGAACACGATCCCTTTATCGAATCGCACCCAAGTCGAGCCCAACCATAGCCTCATGACGACTTCTTCCACCGCGGTGCCAGGGAGTTCACCAACGAGCGGCGACACCAACGCATCCCGCATCGACGGGTGTTTGCTCGTCACGTCCTGGTGCGTGCCGCCGAATCTGACGGGTTCGTCCGTGATCGTCGACGGGCTGTCGCAGCAATTCCGGCGCGACGAGATGGTGATCATCGGCCAGAATTGGCGCACTTTGGCCACATACGAGCGCTCGGCAGAATTGCCCGAGCTTCACTATTTCGGCAACGAATGGACCTGGCCGCGGCGTGGGCAGCGTTACGTCCGCTGGCTGCGTTGGTTTACGCTGCCGGCGCTAGTGAGCAAGATCAAACGCATGGCGCGCGAGCGCAACGCCACGGCGATCCTGGCAATATTTCCCAATGAGTATTTCCTGCTGGCCTCGTACATTGCGGCAAAGCAGTTACAGCTTCCGCTCTACCCGTTCCTGCACAACACGTACATCGAGAATCGCACCGGCCGGCTCTTGAGGCTCGCCAAGTGGCTCGAGCCGCGTGTGTTCCGCACGGCACCGGTCGTTTTCGTGGCCAACGACGGCATGCGCGCCCACTACGAGAAAATCCACCCCGGCTTGCGATTCGAATCGCTGGTACACACTTTCAACGAGCCAATTCCCGAGTACGAAGCCCCGCCGGCGCCCGGCAATCCCGTCAAGCTGGCGTTTCAGGGGAACCTCAACGAATCGAACATCGACGCCGCCCGGCGGCTGGCCGAGATCGTCAATCGCCGCGAAGACTACGTGCTGACGACGTATTCCGGCACGCCCGATTGGTTCTTCGCCAAAGTAGGGGTCTGCGGACCGCGCATCAAGCATACCCGTGTGGCCTCGAACAAAGTTGTCGAGGCGCTGCGGGGCGAGGATATCTTGCTCTTGCCGCACGGCCTGACGGGCGGGCTGAGCCAGGTGGAATATGACACCATATTTCCCACGCGCACGGTGCCGAACCTGCTGGCCATGCGGCCGATCGTGGCGCATTCGCCGCCGAACTGCAATTTCACACGCTGGCTTAAGGAAACGGATTGCGCCGAGGTGATCGACCAGCCCGATTCCGCGGCACTCGAGCAAGCGATCGAGCGGGTACGGCACGATGCCGCGCGCCGCGAGCAACTGGTGCGCAACGGCCTGGCCGTGGTCGGTATGTTCCACGCCCCGGTCGTGGCCGGCAAACTCAAGCGCATCGTCGCCGAAACGATGCCGGCCTCGCCATCGCGAGCACGCTGACGATGGCCACGGAATCGCCCCTGATCCGCGATCATCGAGCGCCGCACACTTCGGTCAATCCGTCCAGCCAGAGCATGCCGCCAAAACGCATTCTGTTTCTGATCAACACCCTGGGAACGGGCGGCTGGGAGCGCGACGTGGCGATGATTTGCCGCCATATCGACCAGGCGCGCTACTTGCCCGAGGTGTGGACGCTACGCCCGGGCGGAGAGAACGAACCGTTGGTACGCGAGGCGGGAATCACGGTCCGCAGTCTGGAACGGCGCCGGGCGGGCGACCCGATCTTCGGGTTGCGCGTCGCACGGGCTCTCGCGCAGACGGATTTCGACCTGTGGCACGCCTTTTTGCCGGCGATCCTGTATTACGCGGCATTCGCTCGCACCCTGCACCGCCAGCGGGCGCCGCTGGTGTACTCCGAAGGAACGATCGGCCTCTCGAACCCCTGGCGTGCTCCTTTCTTTCGGTGGGCTATCCGCCGTCAATGCACGGTATTTACGGCCAACTCGCAATCGTCGCGTGCTTTCCTGGTTTCGCAGGGGATTCCAAGCGAGAAAATCGCGATTATTCCCAATGGCCACGAATTCGATCGTTTTCGCGCTCCCCTGGATCGTCAGGGCTTGCGGTCCAGCCTGGGAATCTCGCCTCTCGAGCGCCTGGTGATTACCGTGGGCCGCCTGACGGCCACCAAGCGGTTCTGCGACCTGATCGAAGCCATTGGCCGATTACAGCCCCGTTATCCCCATTTGCGCCTGGCCATCGTGGGCGATGGCGAGGACCGCACGCTACTCGAAGAACAAGTTCGTGCCCTTAAACTGCAAGCCGTAGTACAATTCTTGGGGACCCGTCGTGACGTTCCGGAACTGCTGCGCAGCTCCGACCTGTTTGCTTTCGCTTCGGAGATGGAAGGGCTGCCGAACGCCGTGATCGAGGCATCGCTGGCCAGTTTGCCGATCGTGGGTTCGAACATCGGCGGCGTGCGGGAAGTGGTGGAAGACGGCCGCTCGGCGACCTTGGTGCCTGTGCGCGATCCCGCCGCGCTGGCCCTGGCGATGGAGAGCTATTTGGACGATGTCGCCCTGGCCCGCCGCCATGGCGAGGCGGCGCGGCAACGTGCCGAGCAGCTATTCGCGGTCGAAAATACGATTCAGCGATTGTACGAGGTTTATGAGCAAGTATTCAGCCCCCGCGCCTAATGCCGGCATGGCCATGGGACCTCCCATGGCCATGCGCCGCGTCGCTGCGGACAGTCACCCGCCGCTCGCGCAGTGGACGTTTATCGCGTTTTTTCTGTTTACGCTGATGAACGTGGCGCCGCTCATACAGCGCGAGCTTACCGGGGAAGCGGTTCCCCTGCAGCCGATCGCGTTCCTGCTTACGACCTTCATCGTGATTCCGCTCACACGGTCGAAGCCGTTGACATTTTATTTTCTGGTCGCCTGGATTTATTGGCTGCTCTTTGCCATTGGCGGTTTTCTGGGACCCGACCGATTGGCGGGATTCGGGGACAAGGGTCTCTATCAGCTGATCTTCAAGTTATGGATTACTCTGGTCGGTCTGCCGCTGTTCTTGCTGCGCACTATCAGCGCCGAGAAACTGCCTATGGTCGTCAGAACGGGCGTCTTGGCGGCCGTGTCGGGCGGCCTGTTTTCGATGGCGCAGATGGTCTTTAAAAGCCGCCTGGGGAGATTCTCCAGCGAAGTGGGGCGCGGCGCCGGTTATTGGATCGACCCTAATAGCTGCGCTCACGCTCTCACGTTCTTTTTGTTCTTGTCGTTCGCCTTTCCCTTCAAGGCCAAGTCAACGAACTTGACGGTCCGCGGCATCCTGGTTTTGGGCATCCTCACCACCCTGTCGCGTACCGGGCTGATTCTGCTGCCCGTCGGATTTCTCGCCTTTGCGATCGCGGCGAAGCGGATGCGCATCTTCTTCCAGGTCGGGGCGTCGCTGGCCGTCGTCCTTATCGCGGGAAATATTCTGGTCACGTTGCTTCAGCCCGGTACCGGGGCCGGCTCGTCCTTGGAAGGTGAGAAGTCCAGTCGGCGGCTTAACCGGTTCAGCAACATGTTGCAGGGCAAGGTCAGCGATGGCGAAGGCGAGAGATCTCGCATGGATCGCACCGCGCTCTGGTCCTATGGGTGGGAAGCCGTTATGCGCGAGCCATTCCTCGGGCGCGGCCATCGGTTCATGGACTCGGTCTGCCCGATCGGTGACGGCATCGGTCCCCATAACTACTATCTGTTCGTGTGGGGAAATTCGGGCATTTTGGCGCTCGGATCGTTTCTGCTGTTCCTCTTTACGCTATTTCGCATGGGACGACAGTGTACGAATGCGAACGCCAAGCCAGCCATGATCGCCATTACCACGATGATGGCCTGTATCGCCATGGCGGATCACGCGATTATGAATGTCCAGTTCCTGGGCTGTGTGCTGGCGATCATGGTTGGAATTCATTACTACTACCGCGCCCCGACAGGCGCCCGCGCTGCCGCCCGGCAGCCCATGCCGAGTCTGGTCGGCATGCCGCGTCCGCGCGCATGATGCCGCGCGACATGATCCTGCGATAAGCGTTTCCCTTTCAACGACGAGTCCCTTCGCGAGTTCTTCCGCTCGGAAACACCCGCCTGCGGATCCGCGAAATCCCGGACCATGACCACGATCGAAGAACCGCTCGTCGAGCCGACCTCCGTCGCTCTTCCTACTTCACTGCTGCGGCCGATCGTGCGCATGTTGCTATGGCCGGCGCTCGGCGCCGTGTTAGGGCTTGTCCTGCTGGTAAAGGTCGTGCTCCCCACCTTCGGCGTGGGAAGCGTCGAGCGCGTCGTTCAATTGGGGCGGCATCTTGATCAGCCCCTTACGCCCGCGCCCAGCGTAGCCTTCCTCGGCAACTCGATCACACGCGAGGGGGTCGACACACGACTGGTCGACGAGACGGCCCCGGCGGGATGGCATGCGCAAAACTTCGCCATCAGTGCCGCGAGTCTCAGCGAAATGCGCGTGCAATTGCCGAAAATTCTCTCCGCCCGACCAGCCGCCGTGGCATTCGGGCTACGCCCCGAAGACATGGGGCGCGTCGACGATATCGACCTGGACAAGGCTTTCGCCTATGCCATGGGCGGATTCGTGGCAGCCTGGCCCGAGGGCTGGACGCACGCCGATTTGCCTGGCATCGGCAGTGCAACGTACGACGCTCTGCGCTCGAGCCCGCTGGCCCAGGATCTGCATTTTCGCACGGCGCCCCTGAACATCATCAACCAGGAAGTGCGCGTCCGCCTGCGCAGCGGCCTGCGCAAGGTGGCGCCCGATAATTGGACCGATCCCTACGAACTGGCGTTCAGCGTGCGCGACGAGCGGCTCCAGCGGCATATCGAATCGATTCAACACGACATGGAGATGCGGCTTTCCGAAGGCGGAGACGCCGGGGCCCAGCTCACGAAAACCCTGGCCGCCGAGATCCATGCCGCGGGATCCACGCCCGTGCTGATCGTGCTACCTATGCATCCAGCATTTCGCGCGAGCATGCAGCCGCATATTACCGCTTTGCGGTCGCTGCTTGGCAGGATTGCCCAGGAGGAATCTGGCATCATGATCGACGCCTTGGATGTGCTGGCGGCCGACGAATATGCCGATGCGCTGCATCCCAACGCCGCCGGCCGGGAAATCTACAGCCGCTTTCTAGGTCGCGCGCTTGCTCCCTTGTCCGGCACCTCTATTCGCTAGTTCACGCGACATGCTCTTTCAGACCTACGAATTTTTAATCTTGATGCTGGTCGTGCTGGCCGGCATCGTCGTGCTGCCCCAAGCGCGCGCCCAGCATTGGATGCTGCTCGTGGCCAGCTACGTCTTTTATGCCTGGTGGGACGTCCGCTTTCTGATATTGCTGCTGCTGACGTCGATGATCGATTTCTCGGCGGCACTGGGCATCTATGGCGTGAAGCTCAGCGGACGCGAGCTGACGCGCTTAAGCGCGCTTTTGATCGTCGGCGCTTATCTGACGCTGGGGCTCAATTGGCCGGCGGTGCAACTAGGCGGCGAGACGCTAACGCTCTCCGAGTTTTTCAAGCCGGGCTGGAAACATGCACCAGAGGCCATCGCCGTCATCGCGGCTTTCGCCATCGTCGGTCCGATCGTCTATAACTTCTATTTCCGGCTCTCGGAAAATGGCCGTCGCAATGCCTTCCTCGCCACCAGCATGATCGCCAACCTGGTGATCCTGGGATTCTTCAAGTACTTCAACTTCTTCCGCGACAATCTGGTCGGCATCGGGCACATGCTCGGGTTCGACTGGGTGCCCCCGGCGCTCGACGTCGCCCTGCCCGTCGGCATCAGCTTCTACACCTTTGTCACGATGAGCTACGGCATCGACGCCTATCGGGGCGATATCGTGCCCGAGCGCTCGTTTCTGCGGATGGCGCTCTTCGTTTCCTACTTTCCGCACCTGGTGGCAGGACCGATCATCCGCCCCGAACAGCTGCTGCCCACCCTGCGCGAACCGTGGAGGCTCGCGCCCGAGCGGCTGCTGAGCGGCTTCCACCTGGCGGCCGTGGGCATGGTGAAAAAAGTGATCATCGCCGATTCGATCGCCCCCTTGGTCGAGGTGATCCTGGGACATCCGGTAGGCCAGCCGAGCTTGCTCATCTGGCTGGGAACGGCGCTCTTCGCGGTGCAGATTTACTGCGACTTTTCCGGCTACACCGACGTCGCGCGCGGCGTCAGCCGCATGCTGGGCGTCGAGCTGCCGCTGAACTTTAACTTCCCGTATTTCAGCACGTCGATCATCGAGTTTTGGCGGCGCTGGCATATCAGCCTGTCGAGCTGGCTGCGCGATTACCTGTACATTCCCCTCGGTGGCGGCCGCGCCAGCCTGCCACGCGTCTATTTCAACCTGCTCACCACCATGGTGCTAGGCGGATTGTGGCACGGGGCCAGTTGGAATTTCGTGATGTGGGGAACCTATCAGGGCGTGCTGTTGTGCGTGAATCGATTCTTTAGCGAATACAAGGCCACCAACGCCCGACTGGTCGCGCTGTTCGAGCAGCCAGCGATGAAAGTCGTCTGCTGGGCGGTCTCGATGTATTTCGTGCTGCTGGGCTGGCTGATCTTTCGCGTCACGAACTTGCACGACTTGCTCTACGCCATGCGCGCCTTCGTGGTCTTCGACGGACAGATGAATCTGACGAGCCTGGGGCTGGGCGTTGGCATGCCCGTGATCGCCATCCTGGCATTTGCGATTTTCATCGTGCTGCACGCTTCGAGCTATTTCGCCATTCGCTGGTCGGAATGGCTCGATCGCCTTCCCAGCCCGGCGCTCACGGCGGCTTACGTGCTGTTGGGTCTGCTATTCTTCGCCACCTGGCCGGCCCACAACGCGCCGTTCATCTACTTTCAGTTCTGAGACGCTGCTTTAAGCCCGCGCCGCCGCTTGTCCACCACGCCGAACGCATCACTGGTGGCGAGCCGCCAGGGGTGCTCCTACTCCAGGCGACGCGTAACGCGGCGCACTCTCGCCGGCTACTGGCCCTCGCGACGCAAATGCTCGTAGACCGAGCGGGCCGCTACGTCGTTTCCCTCGGGGGTCCAGTGAATATCGATGAGATAGTACAGCCGCTTTCCCGCATCCGCGGCGGCCTGTAAGTCGCTCGTCGTGTTCACGCAGTCGAAGCCCCGGCCGCGCAGGTATTCGCAAAAAGCCTCATCGTAGGCGATCTGCGCGGCCACATCGTGTACGCCCAGGTGCGACCAGCGCGCGACATCCTCGCGATGCACGCAATAGGCTAAGGGGACGTAAACGACGAGAAGCTTCGCGCCCGACGACTCGACCGTCTGCCGCAGATCGTTGTAGTACTCAATGGCCTCGGCCGTCTCGTGCTCGGTCACGTCGAACGTGCCGTGCAGGTTGGCCTCGCGCCCGGCGCCCAGGATCGCCCCCCCTTCGCCGGGCACCGCGGCGGCGCCCTTGGCACGGACGTAGGCCATCCAGGTGTAGAAGACGAGCGCCGATTTCTTGGCGTACAGCGTCATGTAATATCGCCAAGACAGATTGCGCCGCACCAGATAGCCCTCGGCGTCGACGTCGATGTCGTGCCGATTGCCGACGCGCGGCACGGCCATCGTGGTATAGATCAGTTGAATGACCAGATCCGGACCAAAATCCTTGCCGACCGTGCGATACCAGTCCAAATTCAAGGCTGGCCCCATCGACGGCACACCAGCATCGATGATTTCGGTGCGCGGCGCTCCGGACGGCGCGTGCTCGTTCAACAGCTCTTGCAAGCGAGCCGCGAAAGTCTGCTCGTAATTCACGCCCCAGCCGAAGGCAAACGACGGCCCCAAGAGCACGATCCGGCGAGTGTCGGGAGCCTTTATCTGGGAATAGTCGCTGCCGCCTGGAGCCACGCGGAAGCCTTGGCCGTTGGTGACGACCTCGCTCTGGAACTCGTTCGTCCGGTGCGTAAAAGACAGGTGCGGCTTGTTCCAGTACACGAACCGCTCGTCGGGCACAAACAGTGCCAGCCCAGTTCGGGTGAATAGCCATTGGCCAACCGTAACGCGATAGAACAACTGTAACGCGGCCTCGGCCATCACAAGCATGAAGAGCAGGACAGCCGCCAACAGCAACAGGCGCCGCCGAAGGCCGCCCGGTTTGTCCGCGCGGTCACGATTCACTTCGGGCGCAGCGGGTGAAGATTTCTCGACACTCATCGGACGTGCTCTGGCCCAAAGAATCCCTGCTCACGCGATCGACAGCAACTCGACGGACGCCGCTCGGGCGCCGCCGACAACTGGCGCACCGGGTTGCTGCCCCGTCAGGCCGAAGCGACCGGGTCGAGCGACTGCCTGGCCAGCGGCCGCCGCGCGACGATTGCCATGCCGCGTGCCGGCGTGCGGCGAATATCCACGAGCCCCGACTCCTGCATCGTGCGCCGCACGTCGGGATCGCGCTGCCACTGGTCGTACATGGGGCCATACCAATCGAACGTATCCATCACGGAATACTCCCATTGGCGGCGCAGATTGCCGCGCCCCTGGCGATGCCTCGCGGCATAGGGCAGGAAAACGCTCAGACGGTCGCCGGTGCGGCCAAACCAAGAGAATAGCCAACCCAGTGGAAAGAACAGCGTGGTCAGCAGCCGGGCGATTCGCAACTTGGCAGGCAGCGACAAGCTCGGCACCCCCAACGCACGCAGCCACACGCGCGGAATGAACGGCTTGCACAGGTGGTACAGGCCGCCATCCTCGTAGATCCAGGTGGCCAGCATCCCGCCGGGCTTCACGAAGGTCGACAGGTGGCGGATGCCTCCCAAGGGGTCAGGCGTGTGTTGCAGCACCCCCAGGGAATAAACGCCGTCGAAAACCCCCGGATGGAACGGCAGGTCGAGCAGGCTCGCCTTAAGCAGCAGGTAGTTTTCCGGAGGAAACCGGCTGATGGTTTTCTTGCAGGCGTAGATGGCCTCGGAGATGTCGATGGCCACGACGCGCGCTCCCGCTTCAAGAGCGATTTCGGTGAATCGTCCAGCGCCACAACCAGCGTCGAGCAGCAGCTTCCCTTTGAGGTCTTCTTTCTTCCAACCGGTCTCGGCATAGAAGCGATCGCGCGAATCAGTCCCGCCGGAAATCGAATCAATCTGCATTTCGCGAAACTGGTTCCACTGCTGCCCGAAGTTATCGCAATAGTCGTCTTCGTCGGGCACGTAAATCAGCACGCCGTCCCGTCGACTGACCGGCGGCTTCGCCAGAAGCTTCTCCAGCGGCTCGCCCTGCTGACGTTCAGATTCCTGCATAACGGTGGCCTCGCATGGGAAAGCGCAACCTGGGATAAGAGCCGCCAGCCCCTGGTTGCAAGCGTGTTTCGCGCCAGATGCAAGGGCGCGGTGGATGGACTCGTCGATAAGCTGTGCAAGAAAAATTATAGTTCCCGATTTGACATGCTCGCAATGGGTCACTCGCGGCCTAGGATAGAACGGCCGGTCGCTGCCGCCCACCGCAGGACATCCCGGTCGAAATGGCTTCGAGGATAAGCGTGGTCGGCCCCCTGTAGCCCGGCAGCGACCGCGTGCTCCGCAGCGACCGTGTTCCCCGCGACAACATCGTGGCGAGAGCATGTAATCGCGTCGTCCGGGGATCTATTCTTGCCAGCGCTCGATTCCCGCCCGGCAAACACGGCAACTCGGCCAAGCGGGCCAAATTGGGCGAAAAGATTCAAGGCGCGGCAGTCGCCTAGGGCGTAACTCGCTCTTATAATCGCGGATTACTGCGAGTCCAGAATCTGTCGTCTGGCTCGTTCGAAAAGTCGCCGCTCCATTTGAAGGAAATATATGGCGGATACGCTAGCGCAGCTTACCGAGGTCTTTCACGACGTTTTCGACGACGACAGCCTGGTGATCACACCACAGACGACAGCCAAAGACATCGAAAACTGGGACTCCTTGATGCACGTTACACTGATCGTCAAGGTGGAAAAGACGTTCAACGTTCGCTTCTCCAGCTCCGATGTGGCCGGTTTGCAAAACGTCGGCGAGCTCGTCAGCCTGATCGACGCCATGAGGGCCAAATGAGCACGAAGCATTTCGCCGCCCTGATGGAATACATCGACCAGCGCCATCCGCGGTCGCTGCGCGGGATCGAAGAAGCGCGGGCCGCGGCTCCCGGCAGGTTCGACGACATTGCCGCGATGTATCTGGATTGGCTTGTCTCCGCCCGCGGTCCGCAGGGCATCAAGCTCGCGGCCGATGCCTTCGTCCAGTTCTCGACCGACGTCAACATGGCCCAAGCGCGCTACGAAGCCGAGAGCTCGTATCAACACAAATCCTTCGCCGAGGTCTACGCCGACCACTACAGCCAGAACGAAACGATGTCGGGCTATCTGTGGGGCATCTACCTGACGAACTTTCTGTGGGCCCATCACACTCAGATTTGCTTGTTCTTTCGTGACACGTTTCTTTCGCGGCTGTCGGATTCGGCACAGCTTGTCGAGATCGCGCCCGGGCACGGTGGATGGGGTGCTTGGGCCTTGAATGTGCTCCCCAAGGCGCAGCTCACCGGCTTTGATATCAGCCCGCAGTCGATGGAAATCGCCAACAGCGTCGCCAAGGCCGCCGGAGTCGCGGACCGCGCGAAGTACACGGAACGGGATGCCCTGGACCTGGCACAAATGCCGGCCGCATCGGCAGACGGCGTAATTTGCAGCTTTCTGGTCGAACACTTGGAACAACCCGAGAAACTGTTCGCGGTCATTTCGCATTTGCTCAAGCCGCGCGGTTTCGGATTCGTAACGGGCGCCCTAACGGCGGCGCAGGTCGATCATATCTACGAATTTCGTTACGAGTCGGAACTTGTGAAGATGTGCGAGGACCATGGATTACGCGTGTTGGCAACCCTGTCGGCCAATCCCGCACGCACGCTTCCCAAGGCGCGGTATATGCCTCGTTCGATGGCCCTCCTCGTTCAGAAGCGCATCAACGATATCTATTGAGCGCCCCAGTAATGAGCGCCCCAGTAATGAGCGCCACGACCGGACATCGCTAGTGCCGTGTGTAATCCATTATCGAGGCCTGTGATCTTTCTTTCATGACCAGCAACTCCGAATGGGAACCGCGCGCTGTCTTCAAGGAAGTTTCCAGCCTCGCCAAGGAAGGTAAATCCGCTGAGGCACTGGCTCGGCTGCGGGCGGCCCTGCGCCATGGTTTTTTCGATGCCGAAGCCACCGAGAAGGCGGGCCGGACCATCGCGAAGCTGCGCGCCGGCGGCACGCAAAATGAGGGCACCGTTCGGGTCCTGATCTTAGGACAATGTACGACCTCGTGGCTGGCAACGACGTTAACCGCGCTCGGTTGGGCCAACGGAACATCGCTCGATGTTTGCGAAGGCGAGTACGACAACGTCCTGCAGGAGCTGATGGTCCGCGCCGCAGCTGAGCCGCGCCCGACCGTCGTTATCCTGCTCCCCTGGACGCAGCGCCTGTTCTTCGACGCGGCCAATCGCTCGGCCGAAAGCCGGATTGCTGACGAGATGAGCCTTTGGACCCAGGCTTGGGATCTTGCTGGCAAGCAGATGGGGGCCAAGATTCTGCAGGTCGGCTACGATTGGGTCACGCCCGGCGCGCTTGGTCATCATCTGGGGGGCGCCGCCACCGGGGACGTAAGCATCGTCCGGCAGACGAACGAGGCCCTGCGAACTGCTCTCCCTCCTTCGGCATATTTTCTTGACCTCGATCAAGTGGCCGGAACGATGGGCCGGGATTCTTTCTACGATCCGCGGCGCTATTTCTGGACCAAGCAGCCCTTCAGCGAGGCCGGTGCTTTCTTGCTGGCCAAGCACCTATGGGCGGGAGTGCGCAGCCTGTTAATTGGTCCCAAAAAAGTCCTGGTTGTCGACCTCGACAATACCCTGTGGGGCGGAGTCGTCGGCGAGACGGGACCGTTGAACGTATCACTCGGCGAAACGGCGGACGGGGAAGCCTACCGGGATTTTCAACATCACGTCAAGGAACTTGGCAAGCGGGGTGTGGTTCTCGCCATCAGTTCGAAGAACAACGAAGAGGACGCGCTCGCCCCGTTTCTTCAGAATCCGCAAATGGTGCTGAGCACCAGCGATTTTGCCGCCATCGAGGCCAATTGGGAACCGAAAGAGGCCGCCCTGCGCCGCATCGCTGACACCTTGAAGCTGGGACTCGATAGCTTCGTCTTCTTTGACGATAACCCTGCCGAACGCGAGCTGATTCGACAATCGCTCCCCGAGGTCGAGGTCATCGAAGTGCCGACCGATCCCGCGGAGTATGCCCGCGCACTGCAAGCCTCGCTCTGTTTCGAGGCGGTGGCCCTGCTGGACGCCGACCGGCAGCGCTCGCAGCAGTATCAGCAGGAGCGCGAACGGCGCGATCTGCAACAGAGCTTTGCCTCGATGGACGATTACCTGCGATCCCTCGCCATGCAGGGAATCGTGGAAGCCGTACACGACGCAAACCTGCAACGCGTGGGTCAGCTGTTGACAAAAACGAATCAATTCAACTTGACGACGCGGCGCCACAGCGTCGAGGACGTCTCGCGCATGCTGAGCGCGCCGGATGCGATCGGTTTCGCGCTGACTCTTACTGACCGCTTTGGTGATCACGGGTTGATTTCGGTGATGTTGGGCGTGCCCGAGGACGCGGCGGCGGAAAAGACGTTAAAGATCGACACGTGGCTGATGAGTTGCCGCGTGATCGCCCGAACCGTGGAAGACTTCTTCTTCGGCGCGCTGGTTGAGCGGGCGCGAGAACTCGGCTACAGCACACTCGTCGGCGAATACCGCCCCACCAAGAAGAACGAGCTCGTGTCCGGCCTTTATGAGCGTCTGGGATTCGCCCGAATCGCCGAGGAAGCCGATGGCACGGTCGTCTATCGACTTTCGATCGCCGAGTTGCCCCCACTCCAGACGTTTGTCAAATCAGCCGCGCATGGCACCCCATGACCGAGCACTACATCGATCTTGCGAAACCGCTCTTCTGGATCGTGTGCGGGGTGGGATTCTTGCTGTTGACGCCGGTTACCTCCGCGCGCCCCAGGCAATGGGTCTGGTGCGGCGTCAACGTTCTTTTTCTCGCGCTCCTTTTGCCGCCGGCGCTGGTGGGCGGGATTCTCGTTGCCGTGGTCGCCGTTTATCTCCTTCTGGTGCTGGTACAAAGGCAGAAGTGGAAGACGATCGCCGCGGCGCTCCTCGCCGGCAGCACGCTGGCACTCTTCCTGATCCACAAGCTGCCGCAATTCTCGGGCGTGATTGGACTAGGCGGCCTTGCCTCTCTATTGACGCTGCTGGGATTCTCCTACACGGCGCTGCGGACAATCGATGTTTTACGGGCGGTTGACGCCAAGCGCGCTCCGGCACCCGACCTGATCTCGACGTTCAACTATCTTTTGCCGTTTCACATGCTCGCCGCGGGCCCTATCCAGAGCTATGAGGACTTTGCCAGGGCGTCCGCGGTTCCGCAGCCGTTATCACGTGAAAATGCGCTGGTCGCGATGGAATGGATCTCGCGCGGCCTGATGAAGAAGTTTGTCCTGGCTTACATCTTACAGAAAATCTTTCTGACCGATTTTCGCGCCGGCATCGCCTATTCGATGTTCGAGGCGCAGGTATTCGCCATTTGGCTGTTCCTCGATTTCAGCGGCTACAGTGACATTGCGGTCGGCGTCGGCACTCTGCTGGGAATCGCCACGCCATTGAATTTCAACCGCCCTTATCTCGCTCGGAACATGATCGATTATTGGGAGCGCTGGCATATCACCTTGTCGCAATTCATCCGTCGAAACGTCTTCATACCGATTCAACTCTGGCTCATGCGAATCACCGACGGCGATCGGCCGCTGTTGACCGCCAGCCTGGCCTTATCGGCTTCGTTTATCCTGTGCGGGCTCTGGCATTCGATCTCGGTCCGTTTTCTGGTGTGGGGCATCTTGCACGCCACGGGGCTTGTCACCGTCTACCTCTACCAGCACTTTCTGCGGCGCAAGCTGGGAGCCCGCGGATTGAAACAGTATCTCGAAGACAAGAGGATTCGCGTCCTGTCGACCATTCTGACATTTGAATACGTGGCTTTTTCCCTCGTGGTCATGCTTTATCCCGTTCAGTGAAAGTGTTTTTAATTGTTCAGCGCCACAAAGGGCACAAACGATGACCCCTGACCATGAACTTGATGCCGACGAAGCCGCTCGCCAATCCGCGCCGGACGCTACGATGTCCAACGCTCGATTCGCGTTGCGCGTCCTGTGGGTCGCTGTTCAGCTGGTGCTCGTTTACTGGCTCGACCAGCAACGCGAATTATTCTTCTACCAAGGCTTCTAACGACAAAGTGCGAGCAAGCTATGGATGTCACGCGATATCGTAATGTCGCGGTCGTATTTCTGTGCATCGCCCTGGCAATGGTTGCGCTCGATCGAGCGCTCTACTTCGCCTTTGGCAGCGCGCCCCGCTGGCTTGTGCCTGAGCAGAAACCGATCGGCTGGGACATCGTCGATTGCACCGAAAAGCGGTTCGCAGCGCTCTTCGAAGAATATGAATGGGAGGCCGCCGACCTCGGCGAGCCGTTGTGCGTCTATTTCGGTCTCTCAACCGCGCGGCTGGGGATCGACCCGGACGTGCTTGCCGCGCGCACCGGCCATCGGATGCGCTTCGTAGGGTTTCACGGCAACGGGGGATCGATCGAACACCTGATGGGCATGGCCCGTCCGCTGCTGCGCAGCGATTTTCGTCCAGCGCTGGCGATCCTCGCTCTGCACCCCTGCTGGTTGGCCGGCCAGCGGTCCGACGGACTCCAACTCGAGGTCCCTCCGGCCGTGAACTGGAAGACAAGACTGACCAACAAAGTGCGCGGCCTGGCCCACGAAACCTGGATCACGTCGCATCGTACGTTCGTGAATCACTTCGTTCGGTCGGGTCTTTACTCGTTGCGCGAAACGCTATTCGTGGACCTCGACCTTCCGCCCAACGCGTTCTCGGCCCCGGATCCCGATCCGTGGAAGCCGCCGAAGTATTTCACCGGACGGCGCGACCCGGAGTATTTCCTGACACAGTTGGATCGATGGAAGACCATTGGCTGGTTCGATTCCGAGTCGTACACGAATCCCAACAATCAGAATCCCCAGGTACTTCTCGATCTTATCGCGAAGTGCCACGATCGCGGAACGGAGGTTGTCATCGTCCAGATGCCCGAATGCTCCCAGTTTCGTGCGCTAATCCCTCCGGAAGCCGAGGAACTACTGCGTAAGACGCTTCAGAGAAGTGCCGGCGGATCGAACGTAGTCGTTTGGGATTTACACGATTCGATAGACGATGAATATTTCCACGACACGATCCACCTCGGGCAGGAAGGGCGCGGAAAGTTTTCGCAGAGGCTTTCCGAGCTCGTTAATTCGCTGCCACAACCGGCCGCGCATCACTAGGCGATTCCTACCGGCTGATCGGCGAATTCGCGCATCCATAGTTCCAGCATGAACAGCGCCCATAGCGTGTAGACGTGGTCCGCCTGTCCGGCGAGATGTTCACGCAACAGCCGCTGCACCCCTGCGGGCTTGAAATAGCCGCGGCGGCGCACGGTTTCGTCGCTGAGCGTGTCACATAGCTGCTCGCGCAGCTCGTTGCGAAACCAATCGCGCAAGGGGGGCGTGAAGCCCATCTTGGGCCGGTCGACCAGGTCTTTGGGAAGATACCGATACAGCAGCTTGCGCAGCAGGTATTTCTTCTGACCGCCCCGGACTTTCATGGCCAGCGGCAGCCCCACGAACATTTCCCACAGATGCTTGTCGAGGAGCGGGGCCCGGGCTTCGAGCGAGAAGCCCATCGTCGCCCGATCGACTTTGACCAGGATACCGTCGATCATCGGGTGCGTGGCGTCGTACACCATTGCCCCGGCCGTGGCCGGTACCCCGCGCAAGCCGTGGATGAAGCGAGCCACCGCCTCTTCGGGCGCCTCTCCGAGCTTGTCCTCGGGAATGAGGGTATCGAGCCCCGCATAGCGCCCCAGGTTGGCGAAGGAACCAAAGAACGTGGCCGTGTCGGAGGCGGCGCTCAAGCGCGCGAAGCGCCGCATGCGCTCGCGCGGCAGCCAGCGATGCAGGCCCGAGATCGCCCGCCGCATTCCATGCCCCGCAAAGCGGGCGTAGTGATCGAAATAATGCGTCGCCAGGTATCGCTCATAGCCGCCAAAAAGCTCGTCGCCGCCGTCGCCGCTCAATACCACGGTCACGTCGCGCCGCGCCATCTGCGAAATGGCCATCGTCGGCAACAACGAAAAATCGACGATCGGCTCGTCGTAATGCCGGACCACCTCGGGCACATAGGCGAGCAAATCGCTGGCCGACATATGCTCGACCGTGTTTTCCACGCCCAGGTGCTGCGCCACCCGCTGGGCAAAGCGGCTTTCGTCGAATTCCGAGCTGGTGAAGCCGATCGTGAACGTGCGCACCCGATCGCTCGCCACTTCACGCATCAGCGCCACGACCAGGCTGGAATCAGTGCCCCCGGACAAAAATGCCCCCAGCGGCACGTCCGACACCAGGCGCTTGCGCACGGCAGCCCGCATGGCGCCGTCGAGTTGATCGAGCAATTCCGCTTCGCTGCGGAACTTGGGCGGTTCGCGGCTGGCGATCTCGGCCAGATCCCAAAAGGCCACATCCTTCTTAACGCCATCGCGATCGACGACCAGGTAATGGCCCGGACAGACCTTGTACGTATTCGCCAGCAGACTGCGCGGTGCGTGCAGGTAGCCAACCTTGATGTATTCGTAGATCGACGATTCGTCGATATCACGCGGCACATCGGGCCAGGCGGCAATCGGCCGAAGCGTCGAGGCAAAGACCAGAATTTTGCCGGGCTGATGGAAGTAGAACAGCGGCTTCTTGCCGTGCGGATCGCGGGCCAGGATCATCCGCTGCCGGCGCTGGTCCCAGATGGCGATCGCGAACATGCCGTCGAAGCGGGCGAAGCAGTCTTCCTGCCATTGCTCGTAGGCGTGGACAATGACTTCGCTGTCGGTCTCGCTGCGGAACCAATGCCCAGCGGCCAGCAACTCGGCGCGCAGCTCCTGGAAGTTGTAGATCTCGCCGTTGTAGGTGACCCACACGTCGCCGGTTTCATTGGTCATCGGCATCCGGCCGTTGGGCGACAGGTCGATAATGGCCAGCCGCCGCTGCGTCAGTGCGACATTGTGGTTGATCCACGTCCCGGCGTCGTCCGGCCCACGATTGATGAGCATATCGCGCGAGCGCTCGACGGCCGCCTCGTCGACGGGCCGACCATCCGGGTACCAGGCACCGAAAATTCCGCACAAAGGCAGGGCCTCCAGGCGGCCACTCGGCGAACGAGGACCGCGAAAACTGGCCCAGGGCCGAGAACCGTCCCAGGCAAAACTATCAGAATCATACACCGCCGGCGGGTCAACCGCTCGACCGCTGAAGCGCCTGGGGACGCGATGCGAGCCGAATTCGACGGTAGAATTGCAGCACGTTTCCAGACCCTTACATTCAGACCCTGCGGTTATTGGCGCTGGGGCCATCGGTTCGCTCGGCATGAAAGTACTGCTGAATACATCGACGCTGCACAAGGGAGGCGTACTGCAGACTTCGAGTGCCTTTATTTTGCAGGCGCTGCGCCACGACGACGGCATCGAGTGGATTCTGGCCGTGTCGAAAACCGTGGCTCGTGAACTGGCTCAGTTTGGCGCCGAGCTGCCCGGTTCGTCGATCGTGCTCGACGAATTACCGAGTCACAGCCGAGCCGCTCGCCGCCAGGTCGCCGAGCTCGAGGCCCAGGTCAGGCCCGATTGCGTCTTTACGTTTTCGGGCCCCGCGTACGTCCGCTTTCGCAGCTTCCACGTGATGGGCTGCTCGAACCCGTGGGTGACTCATTCCACGCTCACGGCCTATCGCAGCCTCTTTCCGAAGGGCTGGATGGATAATATCGCCCGCAACGTATACCGCGCGTACTGGTTTACGCAGGCCGATGCGTGGGTCGTCCAGACCGAGACGGCCCGCGTCGGCTTGCACAAGCGACTGCGGCGACCGTTGGATCGAATCGCGGTGATCTCGAACACCTGCGGCGAACACTACCTTTCGCAGCAGGGGCATCGCCCGTTTCCACCGCCGGGACGGCCGGTACGATTTCTGTCGTTTGCTGCCCCGTACAGGCAGAAAAACCAGGACCTGATCCCGCACCTGATTCGGGAGCTCGAACGGTTACGGCCGGGGCTCGACTTTAAGTTCGTTTTAACCCTGCCTCCCGACCATTATGTCGGGCGCGAGGTCCTGGGATTGGCGCGGCGGCTCGGCGTCGAAAACCGCATCGAGAACCTTGGGCCCGTGCCCGTGGCCCGCGGACCGGAGCTGTACCGCTCGTGCGATATCTGCTTTCTGCCGACCCTGCTGGAAACCTTTAGCGCCAACTATCCCGAGGCCATGGCCATCGGCCTGCCGATCGTCACGACCGACCTGGGATTTGCCCATGACGTGTGCGACGACGCGGCGCTGTATTTTCGGCCGCGCGATGCGCGGGGCGCCGCCGAGACGATCCTGCGATTGCTCGATGATCATCAGCTTTGGGACCGGCAGATCGAGCGCGGCAAGGAAGTGCTGTCCCGTTTTCCGACGCCCGAACAACGCTATCGGGCTTACATTCAGTTGCTGCATGGCCTGGTAAAGGGTCGAGCAACTGCCCCAGCAACGGTATCCTGAGAGGTCCGGAGAGCTAGGATTCGTCGGCCATCGAGCCTCACTGGCACTAGTGAGCGATGCATTAAGTGACAAACCCAACCGCCCATATCGATGCCGCCGGCGCGTCATCCGGACGATCGGACGGGCGCGCGCTGCCAAGAATCCTGCTGAATACGACCACCCTGCGCATCGGCGGCGCCCTGCAAACCTCCACGGCTTTCATCATCGAGGCGTTGCGACATCCGGGCCAGATCGATTGGGCGTTTGCCTTATCACGGTCGTGCGCCAAGGAGCTGGAACAATTCGGCGTGGCACTGCCCAAGGGGACCGAGATCTTCGACAAGCCACCCACGTTCAGCCTGGCTGAGCGTCGCCGGCTGCTCGAGTTCGAGGCGGCGGTGAAGCCCGACATGGTCTTCACGTTTTCGGGGCCGGCCTACGCGCGATTTCGCAATCCGCACCTGGTTGGTTGCTCGACCGGTTGGGTAACACATTCAACGTGGACGGCGTACCGCAGCCTGGGCTCGATCAAAGCCTATTTCCTGTACGCGATCCGCTTTATCTACAAATGGTTCTGGTTTCGCCGCGCGACGGATTGGGTCGTGCAGACCGAGACAGCGCGGCGCGGCTTGGCGCACCGACTCCGTCTGCCGCTGGATCGCATCACGGTGATCCTGAACACGTGCGGCGAGCGGTATTTGCAGAATCAGGGCGCGCGGCCCTTCCCAGCTCCTTCGCCAGACCAGCCCTTGAGAATCCTGTGCTTTTCCGCGGCCCACAAACACAAGAACCTGGAAATCCTGCCAGAGCTGGCCAAGGAATTGGCGGCCCGGCGCCCGGATTTGAACTTTCGCGTCGTCCTCACACTGCCGGAACAAAATTGGCTGACCAAGGAAGTCATGGCCCGGGCCGAGCGACTGGGCGTGACGCATCTGTTGGAAAACCGGGGCTGGATTCCCGTCGCCCAGGGGCCGGATCTGTATCGGTCGTGCGACATCTCGTTTTTGCCGACCCTGCTGGAGACCTTTAGCGCGAACTACCCGGAAGCGATGGCGATGGGATTGCCCATCGTCACGACCGACCTGGGCTTTGCACACGATGTTTGCGACGACGCCGCGTTGTATTACCAGCCCTGTAACGCACGGTCCGCGGCCGATTGCATCCTGCGACTGCTCGATGACAAGAAGCTATGGGAACGGCAGATCGCGCGCGGCAAAGAGATCCTCACCCGCTATCCGACGCCTCACCAGCGCTATCAGCAATACATCCGCTTGTTGCTGGCAATTTGCCAGCGCGAGGGGCATCCGATGGCGGGATCACTACAATCAGCACAACCGGTTCCGCAGCGGTAAGCCAACGCAGCTGTGACAAAACGTCGCTCGAAGCGCTAATCGCCAGTCGGCCAGCGCGCTTTCAGTGAATTACAATTGGTCGTCCCAGCGGCGGAGCGGGCAGAACGAATTCCGAAAAATCAGGACAAGACAACGAGCTGGCTATGAAAATCACGATGATCGGAACGGGATACGTCGGGCTGGTGACCGGCACTTGCTTCGCCGACAGTGGCAATGATGTCACGTGTGTGGATATCGATCAGGCGAAGATCGATCGGCTCAAAAAAGGAGAAATCCCCATTTATGAGCCGGGATTGTCCGAGCTCGTTGAGCGCAATGTCGCTGACGACCGCTTGCATTTCACCACGGACCTTGCGGCGGCCGTGAAGACGGCCAGGCTCGTCTTCCTGGCGGTCGGTACGCCGTCGGCCGCGGATGGATCGGCCGATCTGACGAACCTGTGGGCCGTGGTCCAGGCCATGGCACCCCACCTGCCTGAGAAAACCGTGGTGGTCACCAAGAGCACGGTACCGGTCGGTACCAACGCCGGCATCTTTTCGCGTCTGAAAAAAGCCACCGGGCGTGATTGCTTCGTGGCGAGCAATCCCGAGTTCCTCAAGGAAGGGGCGGCACTGGACGACTTCACCAAGCCCGACCGCGTCGTGGTCGGCGTCCGCGAGGCCGAAACGGCCGCGGTGCTCAAGGAGCTGTATTCGCCGTTCTTGCGCACTGACCATCCGTTTTTGGTCATGTCTCCCGAAAGCGCGGAAATGACCAAATACGTGGCGAATGCATTGCTGTCGACCAAGATCAGCTTCATCAACGAAATCGCCAACCTGTGCGAGCACATGGAAGCGGACATCAACGACGTCCGCCGCGGCATCGGCCATGATAGCCGCATCGGCTTTGCCTTCCTCTTCCCCGGCGTCGGCTACGGCGGAAGTTGTTTTCCGAAGGACGTCCGCGCCCTGCAATCGATGGCGCAGAACTTCAACGTCGAGCCGCGCATTTTGATGGCCGTCGATGAAGTCAACAACCGTCAGAAGAACGTGCTTTATCAAAAGGTGAGCAAGTACTTCGGCGGCAATGTGAAGGGCAAGACAATTGCCGTCTGGGGCCTGGCGTTCAAGCCACGGACCGATGACATTCGCGAAGCCCCGGCCCTGGTGCTCGCCGATCGACTGCTAGCGGACGGAGCCAAGCTGCACGTTCATGACCCCGAGGCCATGGAAAACGTGCGCCGCGAATACGGCGATCGTCTCTCGTACGCCGAGCACCCCTACGACGCCCTGGATGGCGCCGACGCCCTGGCGATCGTCACCGAGTGGAAGCAGTTCCTCCGGCCCGACCTGGACGAGATGCGCAGGCGGATGAAGTCGCCCGTGATCTTCGACGGCCGCAATCTTTACGAGCCGCAGCAGATGAAAGCCGCGGGCTTCACCTACCAGTGCATCGGGCGAGCCCCGGTCAGTCCGTAGTCCGCTAGCGAAGGTGCCCGGCCAGGGAAGATAAGGTCTCGCCGCCGCGTCCCTGTCTGCGCTCCCGGCGGCCGCAACGGCGTGCGCGGCCCTCGTCGTGCGCTTCTGTCGCAAGCTCGTCGAAACCGATTGTGACGGTTGGGTAAAGTCTGCCGAGCGAACTGCCGATAACGATGCGGAGTCTGTAAGGGTCCGTCGAAATCGCCTTTTCGGTCATTAGCTATTGCAGCTATTGGACTTAGGTTGATTTGCGATGTCCACCTGACGGATTTCGGTTCGCAGGTCTTTGGCAATTCGCAAGTTGTGGCAAGCCCCTGCTCCCTGAGTGGCGGGGCGGATCATGCCAAGCGCTCCCGACCTGCCGAATGGTTCGGGCTCTGTCGAAGCGCCGATGGTCCGAAGTGGCCTTGACACTAGTACTTATGGCACCTACACTTGGGACGTTATTGACCTTTTACTTGAGGGCTCATGCTGTGGTCTGCCGGCCTCAAGGCGCGGACAGGAGAACCGAGTCGTGACCAAGAAAGAGATCGTCAAGACCATCTCAGAAGAAATTGGGATGACGCAGCTCAAGACGAAGGAGATCGTCCAGAAAACCTTCGACGCTATCGTCGAGACGCTGGTCGAAGATAAACGCATCGAGCTAAGGAACTTCGGCGTTTTCGAGGTCAAGAAACGCGCCGCTCGCAAGGCACGCAATCCCCGCACCGGCGATAAGGTCTTCGTACCGGAGAAGTACGTCGTAACCTTCAAGCCCGGTAAGGAGATGGAAGAACGGGTCCGGGAGTTGGAACGTCAAGCAGCCGCCGCGGCCGCCGCGCGGATGCACGAAGCCAATTCGACGCCCAATCGTCCCGAACAACCCATCAGCACTTCCAGTTACGGCGAGCCTAAGGCCTCGGGCTGACAGAAGCCCCCAAAGAGGGCTAGTCAAGCGAGGACTGGCAAGACGTCTAGGCAAAACGAGCGTTCCGCGTTACCATCCGCCGCTCGTTAAGTGAAATTCCCGTCTGAGTTGAGTTCGTTCACGTCTAAGAGTGTGTTTCTTGGCGACACACCCAGGTGCGGTTCCGCACAAGTCGCCGCAAGAGCCAGTTCGACTGTGACCGCTCGCACGCGTCACAACTACCTTTCCCAACAATGGATTGTTCGAAATCGATCGCGCCGGCGGTACGCCTGCGCCGATCGAGGGTTACGCATTGTGCGGCCAGGCGCACGCCTGCAAAGGCGTGAGTCTAAACCGCGTTCATGCGAGGAGTTCGGTGATGCGCGCAGCCTTCTTGTCGCTTTCCCTGGCCATGCTGGTGAGCACGACCGTGGGATGTTTGACTCCAGCGTATTCAGGCGACCCCAATCGCCGTACGCAGGAGTTGATCTTCTCGTCGGAAAACCTGCGTTTGCTGTTGGACGATTGGGAGCGAATCTGGTTCTTGGACCAGCCGTCGCACCTGACGCCCTACCGTACGCACGGTGGCATCATCTAGCAGTCTGACGTTCCACGGAAGAACCAGCGGAGGAAACGATCCCTTCGCGCGGGGTAGCGACCGCGCGCCTGCGTAGCCTATCAGTTTGAGGTGCTCGCCCATTCGTCGGGCCATCGCCGGGCGTTGCTGGTCCGGGCGGCGGAAAGTACATTGCGGAGCACGGCCGACAGATGCGAGATGCCTTCGCCGCATGCTCCGTCCGGCCGCATGCAATGTGTGAGCTTCCTTCCTGATACCACTCTTTCCCGTTCCAAGGCTTACGTGAACTCCGCCGAAGTCGACCTGCAGGTTCAGCTCGGCCGGCTGCGGCTGGCGAATCCGATCCTGGTCGCGTCCGGGACCTTCGGCTACGCCCGCGAGATGGCCGGCCTGGTCGATCTCGACCGTTTGGGTGGCATCCTACCCAAGACCGTCACGCGCGAGCCGCGCGCCGGCAACGCCCCGTGGCGCACCGTCGAGACCACCGGCGGAATGCTCAACTCGATCGGCCTCGATAACGACGGCATCGATGCTTTCATCGCCCACCATATGCCGTACCTGCGCACGTTGCGCGCGGCCATCGTCGTAAGCGTTGCGGGCCGTACTCACGACGAGTTTGTCGCCATGTGCCGCCAGCTCGATAGCGTCGACGGCGTGGCCGCGATCGAATTGAATATCTCCTGTCCCAACGTCTCGGGCGGGGTCGATTTCGGTACCGACCCGCACATGTGTGAGCGACTGGTCGCCGATTCGCGCGCCGCCTGTCGCTGGCCGATTCTGGCCAAGCTCACACCCAACGTCACCAGCATTGCCGATATGGCCCGAGCCGCTGAGGCCGGCGGCGCGGATGCGATATCATTAATCAACACGTGCCAAGGGATGGCCGTCGATTGGCGACGTCGTAAACCGCTTTTGGGCAACGTGCTCGGAGGGCTAAGCGGCCCCGCGATCAAGCCGATCGCGCTCCGCGCCGTTTACCAGGCGGCGCAGGCGGTGAAAACGCCGCTCGTGGGGATCGGCGGCATCGCCACGCTCGACGATTGCATGGAGTTCTTCGTCACCGGCGCCACGGCCGTGCAGTTGGGGACAGTTAACTTTTACGACCCGACGATCACGATGCGCGTTCTCGACGGATTGCCGCAGGCCGTCGCTCAGCTAGGTGGCCGCCGCCTGGCCGACGTGATCGGTACGTTACAAACGAAACCGATCGCGAAACACTAGCGGGTTGTCGCATTGAAAACACGCGATAAAAAATCGTCGAGCGTGCTTTTTGTGGTGCAGGCGTCCCGCCTGCCCTGAACATCATGAACAGATTCGCAGGCGAGACGCCTGCACCACAGTAAATATGCTCATTCATTACTTATTCGCGAGATCTACTAGTTGCTCACGCGCGCCCGCGCGAAGCGACCTCAAGAGGCTAGAGCCACGAACTTCATGACCAACGAATCCGCGGAAAAGAAACCGCCCGAGAAACTGCGTGTCCTGTCGGGCATTCAGCCGACGGGACGCTTTCACTGGGGCAACTACTTCGGCGCCATCCGGCAATACATCGACCTGCAGGACTCCGGCGAGGCCTATTACTTCGTCGCGAATCTGCACGCTTTGACCACGGTGCGCGACGCGGCACGGTTGCGGCAGTTATCGCTCGATGCCGCGATTGATCTCTTGGCGCTCGGCCTCGATCCCAATCGCGCCACGCTCTTTCTGCAATCGGACGTTCCCGAGGTGTCGGAATTATGCTGGCTGCTGATGACCGGCACGCCGCTGGGATTGCTCGAACGCGCCCACGCCTACAAAGACAAGAAGGCCAAGGGCATCAACGCCGACGCGGGCTTGTTCACATATCCGGTCCTGATGGCGGCCGACATCCTGATCTACGACGCCAACACCGTTCCGGTCGGTGAAGACCAGGTGCAGCACATTGAAATCTGCCGCGACATCGCCGGCAGCTTTAATCACCATTTCGGCGAGACATTCGTCCTGCCCAAGGCGAAATTGCTCGACGGCTCGGCGCGCGTGCCCGGCACCGACGGCGAGAAGATGTCGAAAAGCTCCAACAACACGCTCGAGCTGTTCGAGCCGGCGGCGGCGCAGCGCAAGAAAATCATGCGCATCACGACCGATTCGCGCCCGATGGAAGATCCCAAGGACCCGGAAGGGGACCATCTGTTTCAGCTCTTTTCACTGTTCGCCGGCGAGGCCGAGCGATCCGACATGGCGGCACTGTATCGTCGCGGAGGATTTGGCTATGGCGAAGTGAAAAAGGCCCTGGCCGAGCAGGCCGAAAAGTTTTTCGCCGAACCGCGGGCGCGGCGTGCAGAGTTCGAAGCCCATCCGGAACGAATCGCCGAAATCCTGGCCGACGGAGCCAGCCGCGCCCGCAAGAAGGCGTCGGAAGTCCTGAACCGCGCCAAGAAAGCCTGCGGCCTGACGATTTAAAGACACCGCGATCGGGATCGCGCCGTGTAGAAAGCAGACAATGGCGACAGAATTTGCATCTCCCGTGTTCCGAAACGGCCAATTGGAGTTTCGGATCAATACCGAGGGCCTTGCCATCTACGGCACTCGTGCCGGTCTAAAACAGCTCGCGCGGTTTTGCACGGATCTCGCGTCT
>DASZWQ010000121.1 GCA_035546535.1 Pirellulales bacterium
GGGTCATGCCCGAAACCTTGATGGCGCCATAGGCGGGTCCGAGCATGACGGTGCCGTCGGCTTCGACCGGGAAGGGGCCGGCGATGTTTTGGTCGGGTAGCGTTCCGAGGACGAAGATTTCCAGGGTATCCAAGGGCTCGATATGGTAGGGGGGCTTGGGGACCACCTTCACCGCATCGATCAAGAGAACGTCCGGGGGCTCGATGACGTAGGTGGGTAAGCTGATCTTGGTCAGCTCGCGAGGGCTGGGGCCTTCGGCAGGAAGCTGCGACATGAGAACCTGACTGCGCGTCAGGCGGCAGCCCCCGGCGGCGGCCAATACCAGCACCGCCAGCGAGACGCAGATCGATTGAGCAATGACGCCACGCAGGGGCATGCGGAAAGGCTTTCCTGGTGCCAGGGGTCAAACGCCCAGAACCGGTCGCTCGTAACGCGCTCACAAAAGCGCGCCGTCGCGGCCCGCTTGGACGCCGCCCTCACCCCCCCGCGAGAACCCGGCTTCCATACAGCCCCTACCATCGGCATTCCCAGAACTTTCCTGAACTCTTTCCCCGCTTTTTGCAAACGCGAACGCTCTCCGCGTCGTAAGGCAAAGTGAACGGCACACGGCATCACAGTCGTCAATATCTGTACGACAAGATGCGGCGCAGCAGGCTTGCTTGTCTCGCGGCGGTACTCCTTGGGTGGACGACGTTTGTGAGCATCGTGCGAGGTCGTTGACAGTGCTGTCAGCGAGGATAGGATGAGTTTCATGCCCGCCCCAAGTCGCCTGTATCCAGGCGTCCGAATCGGGCCGAACCGCGCAGCTATTACGCGGTGTTCCGTGTGGCGAATAAAAGCCAAGTTACGCAGGCGTATCTTCCTATCTAGAAAGCTCGTTCTCGCGGGTTCGCCCCAGGCGCCGGCGAAGCAGGTCCTCCGGCAAGGCGGATCAGAACGACTTTGTCTCGAGTGAGGGCCATGGCGAACTAGACGGCGTGCTCCCTTCGTCGAAAGCGGGCATGCTGTCGTGAGTGAGCAGTTCGCTGGCGCCAGTAACATCAGATTTCATTGAACGGTTCAACGCGGAGTTAAACATGCGGAGGCTCAACGTAAAGCTGGTCGTCATTCTGGCAACGACCAGTCTCGTGACCATCGTCCTGGTTGCCGTCGTTCATGAGTGGCAGATGAAGCGCACGGCAAGGACCCTGCTCGTGCAAGCGGAGGACGCGCAAGCCGAGGACGATCTCGAAAAAGCAGCCTCGTTCTACGCCCAATACTGCGAGTACGTGCCCGACGACGCCGAGAGCGCGGCGCACATGGCATTATTGATGGCTGATATCGCGGAGCGAAAGGATGCCGATCGGCACAAGAAAATGCGCGCTTACAGCACACTGGAAGCGCAATTGCGGAGACATCTCGAGCGCAACGACATTCGCCGCCGCTTGGTCGACTACACGATCCTGGTGGGGCGTTGGGGCGACTCGATTGATCACATCAAGACGTTGTTGAAAGAAAAACCGGACGATGTCGAACTGCTCACCAAGCTCGGCCAGTGCCAGTTTGCGCTAGACCAGAATCGCGACGCCGAAGAAACCTTGCGAGGGGCGATCGCCACGGATCCGACCGCGGTCGACGCTTATCAACTGTTGGCGATGTTGCTGCGCGACCGTATGAACTCATCCGAGCAGGCCGACGAGATCATCAACAAGATGATCGAGGCCAACCCGGAAGATGCCAAGGCCCGCAGGAATCGCATTCAGTACATTTCGCGCTATTATCCGAAGGAACCCGGCGTTGATCTCGCCAAAGATCCAACGAAGGCGAAATGGCTCGAACAGCGCCGTGAAGATATCAATAAGGCGCTCGCCCTGGATCCCGAGGGTGCCGAAACATTGATTATTGCCGCGAACCTCGCCCTGGAAGATCAAAAACCGGAAGAGGCGAGACGGCACCTCGAGGAGGGCACGAAGCTGCATCCGGACGACGCACGCTTCGTGCAAAATCTCGTCAGTCTGGACGTCTCCGAAAAGCGGTTCGACGACATCGCCGTACGTCTGCAGAATGGTCCGAAGACGGCTGGACTGCAACAGTTGGACTTCGACCTCAAGCTGCAGCAACGCGATCTGGCAGGGGCGCGAAAGATCCTCAGCACTCTGGAGAGCGATCCGGAAACTCCTACCGCGTTAAAGAACTTCATGCGCGCCTGTCTCGATTTTCACGAGATGAAATGGGGCGACGCCAGCAAGAAGCTGATCGAGGCGCGGTCCGTGATGCCGCCGGGCTACGCTGTACGCATCGACCTGATGCTGGGGAAATGCTACGAGGCGCTCGGCGAACATGACCGCGAAGTCGAAGTCTACGAACGAGCGGTGGCTGAAGGTGCCACCGTAGCAGCGCACGCCGCGCTGGCCCAGGCGCTGATGAGGGTCGGACAATCCGAGCGTGCCTTGGGAGAGTTGCAGGCCGTTAGGCGCCACCAAGGGACCGAGGAGTTCGTTCAGTCTGCCCCGGCCCGCACCGCGCTGTTGCAGCTTCTCTTGCAGCGTAACTCGCGATTGCCTGAAGCGGATAGAAACTGGAGCGACATTGACGAGATCGTAGCCGCCACGGCCAAGGCGTTTCCTGATTCGCCGGAATTAATGCTGGTCGAATCGAACGTCCGCGAACAGAAGGGGGATGGAGAGGGGGCGCGCAAGTTGTTGGAGATGGCCACGACCAAGGATCCCAAAGACCCGCGGGGATGGTTGGGCCTGGCTCGCTTGGAGTTTTTGAAGGGGGGCGCCGCCGCCGCGATCAAGGTGCTCGACAAGTGCAAGGATCAGGCCGGAGATTCGTTTGCCTTGCGACAGGCGAGTATCGCCTATGCCCTGCAATTGCCGCCGGAAGAGGCCAAGGAGTCGCTGAAAAAGGTTGACCAGGACCTGGGGCAGTTTACCGACGACGAGCAGTCCCGTCTGAAGCGGCTGATCGGCATTGCCTATTTCCGGCTGAATGATCTGAAGGAATCTCGGGCTGCCTGGTCGAGCATCGTTGAAAAGTCGCCGAACGACGCCGAGGCTCAGTTCACTTTGTTCGACATCGCCATGGGAGAAGATGACCAGGCAGAGATCAAGAAAAGCATGGCGTCGATCAAGAACTTGTTCGGCGGAAGCAGCGCCGAAGCGAAATATGTCGATGCGCGCGTGGAGGTGGCGAATGTCCGGGCCAAGCGCAGCGGAGATCCCACCGCGACGCTGGAAAAGGCGCGACAATTGGTGCGCCGGGCGGAGGAGCAGCGGCCCAAATGGTCGGTGTTGGCACGCTTCGAAGGAGAGATCGATGTTCTCGACAACAGGCCAGACGAGGCGATTATTGATTTGCAGCGCGCCCTCGACCTGGGCGATGTGGACCCGGCCACGCCCCGCCAGCTCGCGCAGCTGCTGATCTCGCGCGGCCGTGGCGACGAAGCCCGCACTTACTTGGATCTTGCCAATTCCAGGGGAGGCGACAGCGGGACGTCGGAAATGTTGAAAATCGGCATCGCCCTGGCGGACAAGGATATCCCGCGTGCCGTGAAGTTGCTGGAAGAAGCGCTCCAAGCCGAGCCCGATGACCCGCAGAAGATTGTCAGCCTGGCGCAGTTGCTACCCGAACTCGGTCGCGATGATGAAGCGGAGAAGTTATTGCGCGGGCTGGTCGAATCGCATTCCGATTTCCCGCTGGGGTGGTTCGAATTGATCCGCATCCTGAAAGCCAAGCACCGCGATGATGAAGCGCGCGAGGTCGTACTTGCGGCGGAGGGAAAACTGCCTAAGGAAAACTACGACTTGGCGATGGCCCAGTGTTACGAGTTGCTCGGTGACATGCCGACCGCGGAAAAATACTTCTTGAAGGCCCGCGATGCCAGGCCGGATGACTTGGGCCTGGCCCGCGCGCTGGCGACCTTCTACGGTCGTAAGAAGGATGTTCCCAAGGCCCGCGAGCAACTGGACAGGATTCTCAAGGCCAAGCCGGCGAACGACGCCGATCGGGAACATATCGCCTGGGCCAATCGAGAAGTGGCCGTTTTGATTGCCGCCAGTGGCACGTACCAGGATTTCCGTGCGGCCATGGGACGGCTGCAACCGAAGGATCCGAAGGCGCCGGTTTCCTTGGCGGACAAAGTGACGATGGCCCGGTTGCTGGCGGACCGCCCCGAGGCTGATTCGCGCATGGAAGCGACGAGGCTGCTCGAGGAGATCAAAAACCAGACGAATCTGCCCCCTAGCGCGCAGTTGATCCTGGCCAGGCTCTACCAGGCGACGGGTAACTGGTCGCGGTGCCGCGACGAAATGTTGTCGCTGCTCGGGAAGGCAAAGGACGATCCGACTTACATCGGCACGTTCGTGGAAATGTTGCTGAGAAATAACGAAGTCGACCAGGCGATCTTCTGGCTGAACAAGCTGGAAGCTATTGCCCCCGACGCGACTTTGACCACGGCGCTGCGTGCCAGACTGCTGGTCAAACAGGGTAAGACCGACGAAGCCGTGGCGCTGTTGCGTAATTTGTTGCCGCGACCCATGCCTCGCGAGAAAGTTAGGGCACTTGTTGACATTGCGAATCTGCTGGAACAAATGGACGCGAATGATGCCGCGGAATCGATGTTCCGCGAGTACGTAGCGCTCGATCCCAGTGGCGGGCTGGTTCTCGCGGGCTTCATGGGGCGGCATGGCAAGCTGAAGGAAGCTTTGGATTTGTGCCAGCAGGCGCTGGAACTCCGTAAGGTCGAGGAAGTCGTACGCGAGGGTTTGGTGGCCCTGCGCCTGCATCCGGCGGATGCCACCAAGGAAGACTACGGGCGCGTCGAATCCTGGGTGACCAAGGCTATCGCTAAACAGCCCAAGGACCTCGTCCTGCAGTTGGAATACGCTGAATTGCTGGACCTGCAGGGGCGCTATCCCGAGTTGGAAGAGATTTACACGCGGCTTTTGAAGAATCCTGACATTGTCGGCGTGCAACGCGCCATGGTTCTGAATAATCTGGCTTATTTGCTGGCCGTACAGAATAAAACAGGCGACTCGCGCAAATACATCGACGAAGCCATCAACATTCTCGGTCCGCAGTCCGATCTGTTGGACACGCGGGCCCTGGTGCATCTGGTCCACGGCGAAATAAAGCAGGCCGTCGACGATTTGACCTTGGCAGTCGTTGATCAGCCCTCCGGGACGAAGTATTTCCACCTGGCGCGCGCTTGCCAGATGAACAATGACTCCCTGGGCGCGCAAGCGGCTCTGAAAAAGGCCACCGAGAACTACGAATTGAAAGTCGGGGATTTGCCTCCCTTGGAGCAGCCTATCTTCCGCAAGCTGATCGATCAGGTGGGCAAGAACTAGCGCACCTTGCGGGGCGAGAGACGCGCCCAGGTGTCGTGGTCCCGCATCTTGTATCAGAAACGCCTTTTCACTCGTGATGCACTACTGTTAAACCTCGTAGGATCAACATGACGTCTCTGGAAACGGCGATTCGAGAAAAGACAGCCCGCGTCGGCGTCGTCGGCTTGGGATACGTAGGCTTGCCATTGATTCGCGCCTTTGTGGCCGCCGGCTATCGCACGCTCGGATTCGACGTCGATCAGAAGAAGGTGGACCGACTGAAGGCGGGCGAAAGCTATATCAAGCACATTCCCGCCTCCTGGATTCGTGAGTGCCTGGCTGGTGGGCGCTTTGAGCCGACGGCCGACATGCGCCGGCTGGCTGAAGCCGATGCCGTGCTGATCTGCGTGCCGACGCCGCTCAATGAAAGCCGCGATCCCGATCTGCTCTATGTCGAGGAAACGGCCAAAAGCATTGCCGCCGTGCTGCGCCCCGGACAACTGATCGTGCTGGAAAGCACGACGTATCCGGGCACGACACGCGACGTCGTGTTACCGATCCTGGCCAAGAGCGGACTCAAAGCCGGCAAGGATTTTTACCTGGCTTACAGCCCCGAGCGTGAAGATCCGGGCAACCCGGATTACGGCGCCAGCGGCATTCCGAAAGTCGTCGGCGGCATCGAGCCCACGAGCGCCAAGTTGGCCGAGATGCTCTATAGCCAGGCGGTGGTGCGGATCGTACCGGTGGCGAATTGCGAAGTTGCCGAGGCTTGCAAGATTCTCGAAAACACCTATCGCGCGGTGAACATAGCGCTCGTTAACGAATTGAAGATGCTTTACGACCGCATGGGCATCGACGTGTGGGAAGTGATCGAAGCCGCCAAGACCAAGCCTTTTGGCTTCCAGGCCTTTTACCCGGGGCCGGGGCTGGGCGGGCACTGCATTCCCATCGATCCCTTCTATTTGAGCTGGGTGGCGCGCAAGCATGGACTCCCCACGCAGTTCATCGAGCTGGCGGGTCAAATCAATACCAGCATGCCGCGTTACGTGGTCGAGCGCGTGGCGCGCGAACTGAACGATCGCGGCAAACCGGTGAAGGGGAGCAAGATCTGTTTGTTGGGCGTGGCCTACAAGAAGGACGTTGACGATCCGCGCGAGAGCCCGTCGTTCGAGCTCATGGACCTTCTGCGTGAACGGGGCGCCGCGTTGAGCTACAACGATCCCCACGTGCCGCGCTTGCCGAAGATGCGTCATCACAATGTCGAGGACATGGCCAGTCAGGAGCTGACGCCGCAGTTTTTGGCATCGCAAGATTGCGTGCTGATCGCGACCGATCACAGCGATTACAAATACGATGACATTGTGCGGCATGCCAGCCTCGTGATCGACACGCGCAATGCCACCAAGAACGTCCGCGAGCACCGCGAAAAGATAGTCAAGACCTAGTTGTCGCGGTGGCGCTCGGCGAGCGCTGGTCAGCGAGGAGCAATCGCGCGTGTCCGTAGAGCCGACGCCCAAAAGATACGTCGTTACCGGCTGCGCCGGCTTTATCGGCGCCTGCGTCAGCCGGAAGCTACTGGCGGCCGGGCATCAGGTGGTGGGCTTTGACGACCTGAATTCTGCCTACGATCCGCGCATGAAGGCGTGGCGACTCGCGGCGCTGCGCCGCAGCAGCGCCTTTCATTTCCATCAGCTCGATATCACCGATCGGCATCTGGTCGCCGATTTCTTTCGGGCCGGTTCCGCCCATCCCTTCGATGCGGTGTTTCACCTCGCGGCGCGGGCCGGCGTGCGCGCCAGCGTCGATGATCCGGCGGCCTATTTAGAGACCAATGTTACCGGCACCTTGCACGTGCTCGATGCCTGCCGATTGCACCGGGTACCGAAATTGGTGCTAGCCTCGACATCGGCCGTGTACGGTAGCGACACACCCAGCCCATTTCGCGAAGACTCACAGGCCAGTCGCCCGCTGTCGCCGTATGCTGCATCGAAAAAAGCCGCCGAGGCGCTCGCCTATTCCTATCACGCGCTCTATGGGCTGGACGTGTCGGTGCTGCGATATTTCACCGTGTATGGGCCAGCCGGCCGGCCCGATATGAGCATCTTTCGCTTCGTGCGGCAGATCGCCGAGGGCGATACGCTGGTGGTGTACGGCGACGGTTCGCAACGGCGCGATTTTACCTACGTGGAAGATATAGCCCGCGGCACGATCGCGGCTGCCAAACCACTTGGCTATGAAGTCATGAACCTCGGAGGTGACCATCCCACGGCCCTCTCGGAGTTGATCCGCCTGATTGCCGAGCACCTGGGCCAAGAGGCGCGCATCGATTATCGGCCCGCCCATGCCGCCGACGTGCTCCATTCGTCGGCTGATATCCGAAGGGCCGACGAACTGCTCGATTGGCGGCCGACGGTGTCACTCGAAGAAGGGATTGCCGCGACCATCGACTGGTATCGCCAGAACCGCGAACTGGCCACGCAGATCAGTCTGTAAGCCGCGCAAAGGTCCAGGACAATGCTGTCTGCGCCGTGCTGTTCAGTAGTTCGGCGTGGGGGCCCGGAATTTCTGGATGTCGATCGAGCGGAACCAGGCGATGGTCTTCGTCAGGCCCTCGCGCAGCGGAATCTTCGGCTCCCAATCGAGGTGTTGCTTGGCCAGCGTGATCACCGGCTTGCGCTGCGTGGGATCGTCGGCCGGCAGGGGGCGGTAAACGAGCTTCGATTTCGAGCCGGTCAGTTCGATCACGAGTTCCGCCAACTGCTTGATCGTGAATTCGCCCGGATTGCCAAGATTGACCGGGCCAAGGAAATCATCGGGCCCGTTCATCATCCGCAGAATGCCCTCGATCAGATCGTCGCGATAGCAGAAGCTGCGGGTCTGGTCACCTTCGCCGAAAATCGTGATATCCTCGCCGGCTAGCGCCTGCCGGACGAAGTTCGATACCACGCGACCGTCGAACGGATGCATGCCGGGGCCATAGGTATTGAAGATGCGCACCAGACGAATCCGCACGTTGTTCATCCGGTGGTAATCCATGAACAGCGTTTCGGCCGCCCGCTTGCCTTCGTCGTAGCACGCTCGTGGGCCGATCGGGTTGACGTTTCCGCGATAGCTTTCCGGCTGCGGGTGGACGTCCGGATCGCCGTAGACCTCACTGGTCGAGGCCTGCAGGATCTTGGCCCGGCAGCGCTTGGCCATGCCCAGCATGTTGATGGCGCCCATCACGGACGTCTTCATCGTTTTGATGGGGTTGTACTGATAGTGGCCCGGAGCTGCGGGGCAGGCCATGTTGTAGATTTCGTCGACTTCGAGGAACAAGGGGTGGATGATGTCGTGCCGCAAGAGCTCGAAGTTCGGCTTGGCGAGCAAGTGCGAGACGTTCGATTTCTGGCTGGTGAAGAAGTTATCGACGCAGATGACGTCGTGGCCCTGCTCGACCAGCCGCTGGCAAAGATGGCTGCCGAGAAAGCCTGCGCCGCCCGTGACCAGAATGCGCTTGATTGTCGACACGATCGTTGTTTCCTGAAGAGTATTGAGGTCGCGAGCCCGGTGACGGACGTCCAAGCCCGCGCAGTATAGCGGGCCGCGGCCACTCTCGCTGAGGGCGCGTCGTCGGCCATATAGGGCTAATATAGAACGTTCGCGAGCTCCTCGCGGCAGCGGCACGGGTCGGGCTTCCTGACGAGTGCCGGGCCCGCGCAATTGCGTGCTCGGGAGTATCGCGTCCTACGGATCCTGACGGCTGGCGCGAGGACGCGGCGTCTCCCGGTTAAAAGCTCGTCGGATGTCCCTTGTGATGGATGGTTGCTAGCGCGTCGGCGACTTGCGACCGCGGTGGAGATGCTTCCAGGAACCGGGTACGAGCAGGCTCACGCAGGCCAAGGCGATCGCCAGGCTGGCCGGCTCGGGGACACCTAACGTCGGACTGACGGGTCCGGAGTAGAACGTCGGAAAATCCGCCACCACGTCGTGGCCTGCGTACACATTCCCGGTGAAGCTGCTGAGACTCTTGATATTGATGTCGCCGAACGGGGCGTAGAACGTGCCCACCAAGTTGCTGAAGTCCACGCTCAGCGAGCCGTGTGTTTCGAAGTACACCTGGCCGATGGCCGTCGGGCCAACGTTTTGATAGCCGACGCCGTTGATGTTGGTAGTCACGTCGTGTAACGCAGTCGAATCAGTAACAAATATATTGATCGGTCCGCCAGTCGTATTCAGGTTGAGCGTGAGGAAACTGCCATTCATCGTGATATTCGTGAAATAGTAATTTCCCGCGCTCAGATTCAGGGTATTCGAGCCGGCCATTGTCAAATTGTTATAGCTTCCCGGTGCTAAGGTTTGCGTTGCGAACGTCGGCATCGTGACATTCGTGCTGCCAGTCGTGAACGAATGCGCGGCAGGCAGCGGCACGGTGGAAAATACCGCCGGCGTGACCGAAGCCGGAGCCGAAGTCGTGCTGCCATTGACGTGCGCACCGAACGCCACCGTCAGTGAATGGCCGACTCCGTAATTCACGTTGCCATCGACCGTACTGTTCACCGTGACGTCTCCGTTTGACAACACGTTCCCTGTGACCGTGCTCAAACCGTTGACCGAGACATTCCCGCCGGCCTCGATGTTCCCAGCGATGTTCGCAGAGACCGTGGCGTTGCCCGCGGCTACGACATTGCCCGCTACGTTGGTACCCAAGTTGGCGTCGCCGCCTGCGTTTACGTTGCCGCCAACGCTCGATAAGGCGCCGATGTAGACGTCGCCGTTGAATGTGACGTCGCCGCTAATGGTGGGGCCGGCATTGGCATTATCGAGGCTGCCGCCGCCGCTGAACGATTGGAAGGTTCCCGAGGCCGAGGAATGAATATCGTGATTGCTTCCGACCGCGGTTTGCGCCGCGCTAGCGATGCCACTTAGTACGACAGAATGGCCGCCGAAGACGTTGAAATTACTGATCGACTCTGCGCGCACTGTGGTACCGATGAACGGCGCCACTAGAAAGAACGAGAAAAGAGCCCGCACGAATCTGCCGCAAATAACGTTGACCGTCATGGAAATGACCCCCGGTGTGAATTCAAGGAAACGAGCGCGCAGCACAAGGCCACGCGCGAGCAAAGGAATAAGTGCAAGGACAGGCCGCTTAATCGTCGGCAAGGAAAGCTAGCGGAGAAAAAACTAGCGCCGTCGAATTACAGGCTCATGCGGCATTAGCTGCACTTGCAGAAAGGTTTTGTTAGAAGCGCCTCAACCAGGCGTGAAGGTGAAGCGATAGTAACAGCCAGCACTGCGTCAGTCCAGTTAGGAATCTTTCCGGGCTCTCCGGCCCATGCAAGACGCGCGCTGGCGTGACTTTTTGTCGCTCCAATCGCTGGTTGGTTCATCAGCGCCGTACCCTCTCTCGATTGCACATCGAAGGCAACTGTGATCGCTGCCACCCGCTTGCTGCGCACCTGATCGCGTCGCGTGAGCGAAGTCCCGCGGCCGCTTGGACTTCCGCGCTGGTTGGCGTGCGCCTAAACTAAGTGCTAGAGGCGGGGAACGAAAAAGTACGCGACCCAGACCGGGGAATGAACGAGAATTGAACAAGACCCCTTTAGAGCGTGTGGGGTACGGATCGGCTCGAAAGTCGGGCTTGCGTCTGGCCCTCCTGGCTGCCGCCGTGGCGGGTGCGGTAACCGCGGTTCGGGCCAGCGACGATGCCCTAAACGCTCGCCTGCGCGAGCGGCTGGCCGACGGCATTTTGCACTGGGGGGGCGACGCCGAAGGGGGCGCACCTTATCAGCTGCGCGATCCCCAGGATCCCGCCCACGTGATCGGCTTCGAGGTCGATCTGGCCGACGCCCTGGCCGAAATATTATCCCGACGCTTAGGCGTGACGATCAGGGCCGAATTCGTGCAATACCAGTGGGAGAGTCTCGACCTGGGGCTGCTGGTCTCCAAGGATTTCGACTGCATCATCAGCGGCTACGAGATCACTCCGGCCCGCAAGCAGGCGATGCTTTTCACGCGCCCGTACTACGTGTATGCCGAGCAGCTTGTGGTGCGCCACGATGATGAGCGGATCCATACGCTTGCCGATTGCCAGAATCGGGCGGTGGGTACGCTTGCGGGGAGCGCCGCGGAAAGGCTACTGACGCAGACTGGTGTGCGCGAAATCGTCGCCTTCGACGGCCAGGTCGAACCCTATCTCGATCTGGAACTCGGGCGGCTCGACGCGGTGCTGTTGGATTCGATCATTGCTCTCTATTACGCCAGCTCGAATGCCAAGCTGAAATACGTCGGCGAGCCGACCAACCCAGGCGTGTACGCCATCGCTTGCCGGCCCGAGGATAAGGATCTGGCCGAGGCGCTCGACGCGGGACTTTGGGAACTTGTGCGGAGCGGCCGCTTGCAGTCCATCCTGCGCCGCTGGCATCTTTGGAACGAAGATCAGGCAGCGCTTGCACAAGGACCGGACGTTGGCGAGCAGCTCGAGGGATTGGGGTTCGATCACGATCGCCAGCCGCTGGCTCCCGACGCTCCGCCGGCCGACGATGCGGTGGATATTCACGTGATTGCCGCCTCGGCGCAGATGTGGACCTTCGACGAGTACGGCAAGCAACTGGTGAAAGCCGCTGGCATGACGGTTTTCCTCACCGTGTGCAGCATGGCAACGGCCGTGGTGCTCGCTCTGCCGATTTGCTTGCTGCGGCTGTACGGACCGAGCGCGGCCCGGTGGCTGGCCCTGGTTTACGTCGAATTCTTCCGAGGTATTCCGCTGCTGTTGCTCTTGTTCGTGCTGTACTTCGGGCTGCCGCATTACGGCATCCATCTCGATGCCATCGCCACGGCGATTCTGGGTTTCGGGCTGAATTACGCCGCCTACGAGGCCGAGATCTATCGCAGCGCGATCACCTCTGTGCCCGTCGGGCAATGGGAGGCGGGCCGCGCGCTGGGCATGAGCGAGGCCACGACCTTTCGGCGCATCATCTTGCCGCAGGCTCTGCAAACGGCGCTGGGGCCGATGACGAACGACTTCGTCGCGCTGTTCAAGGACACCAGCCTGGTCAGCGTGATCGCCGTGCGCGAACTGACCAAGGAGTATATGATTCTGTCGCGCTCGAGCTTGAAATTCCTCGAGCTGGGGCTGCTCACGGCCACGTTGTACCTGTGCATGTCGATTCCGCTCGGTTACTTGTCGCGTTATCTGGAAAAGCGCTTCAAGTCCGTTCGATGATCTTACCGGAAATAACCATTCGCAATGAACACATCGGCGGATTCCCTGCTTTCGGTCGTGGGGCTTTCCAAGCGATTTGGGACGCGCTCGGTGCTGGAAGATGTGCATCTGAGCGTCGGGCGGAGCGAAACCGTGGCCCTGATCGGACCCAGCGGGGGCGGTAAATCGACGCTGCTGCGATCGATCAATGCGCTCAACGACTGGGACGCCGGCGAAATTCGCGTGGGACCGTACACGCTGCAGGCCGCGATGGTCGCACGTCGGGATGGCGCCGCGGTTCGCCAGGTGCGCCGACTGTTGGGGATGGTGTTTCAGGATTTTCAACTGTTTCCACACTTCACGGCGGCAGATAATGTTGCCGAGGCGCCGCGGCAAGTTCTGCGGATGGCACGCGACGCCGCTCGGGCCAAAGCGCACGAGCTGCTCGAACGCGTCGGGCTCGCTGGGCATGCCGATCACTATCCTCATCAGCTTTCCGGAGGACAGAAGCAGCGCGTGGCCATCGCGCGGGCCCTGGCCATGCAGCCGCACGGCTTGCTCTGCGATGAAATCACCAGCGCCCTCGATCCTGAACTCAAGCACGAAGTGCTGGACGTCGTCGCGGACCTGAAGCGCGACGGCATGGCCTTATTGCTGGTGACTCACGAGATTGGCTTTGCTCGCCGTGCGGCCGATCGGGTCGTAGTCCTGGCCGAGGGCCGCATCATCGAAGAAGGCCCACCCTCCCAGGTGCTCGATGCTCCGCGCCATGAGCGCACGCGGCAATTTCTCGCCAACGTACTGGTCTGAGGCGGCACACCGGAGTATTCGGCTCACGCCGCGTTCCTGACCATGCCTGGCGCTTCACAGGGGCGTGCCACCGCGCGAGGATCGGGTTAGAATAGCGTTTCGTGGTCTTCCCGCCCGGCTCCCGAGGGAGTCGATGCGAACGTGCTAGATTTGCTCGACGACTTCCGGATAGAGCGGCCACGTGGACTGGCGACGATAGGTGGAGATCGGGCTCAATGGCTGAACAAATGACGCGTGACAGTGTCGGCGTAGGCGAGCACGAGCAGTGGAATCGCATTTGGACCGATCTGTCCGATGATGAACTCGTACAGTACCGGCGCGGAGCGCCCCGGACGTACCGCCAGCTCGCCCAGCGTGTCTATTTCGAGGATCTGTGGGCATTGCTCGGGCAGAAGCGCGATGCCAGGTGCCTCGAGATCGGCGCTGGCCGCGGTACCACCAGCATGTACCTGACGGCCGAGGGATGTGATGTGACGATGCTCGACCTGGCGCCGCAATCGTTCGCCCAGGCCGAACGCTGCTTCAAGAGCCAGAACCTTCCGGTGCCGAAGTTCGTTGCCGCCGACGCGCAGCATACCGGCTTGCCGGAAAACTCATACGATTGCATTTACAGCATTGGCTTGCTCGAACATTTTGACGACCCGCGGCCGCTGTTGACGGAAACCCTGCGTCTGCTGCGTCCGGGAGGCATGGCGTTTCACGTCGTCGTGCCGACCATACCCGAGAGTCGGATGCGGCTGAGCTACGCCTTTCTCGCGCCCTGGAAGTTGCCACCGCGAGGGCTGAAGGATTCGGTCAATCGCATGTTGGGCCGCAACACCAAGGGCAGTCGCGAGAAAATGACTCGCACGGAGCACGGCGTCGCCGATTATGTGAAATGGTTGGCGACACTGCCAGCCACCGACGTGATTTGCATACCGTACAACCCCTACCATCCCGCGAACAATAATCGCACCGTCGAGCGGTGGTGGGGCGTGCCGTTGTATCGATTGCATCGATGCCTGAAGCGGTTTATCAGCCGGCCCCCCTGGGCGCGCACCGCCGACAGCGTGGCCATGTGCGTGTTGGTTTCCTTTCACAAGGCGGGCGCCGCCAGCTAATTTCTCGATCGACTCACAAAGCACGGCGGCCGGTATGTCGTTTTGGTCCTCTTATCCACTCAGGGTATCGCGCGGATCGCGGATCGGGCTCAGGCTAATTGTCGCCTGCTGCGGCTGTTTGTGGTCGTGCGGCTGTCGGCCGCAAGCGCCACCGGAGAAGAACGCACGAGCGCCGCTTGCCGGGACAGAGCTCACGCTGCTGGTTGCGGGGGACGAGGCGCTTGCCAAGTCGATCGCGCTTTTGCGTGGCCAATGGGAAGGCGAGACCGAGAGTAAGCTGCGCGTTGAGTCGGTCTCCGAACAAGAACTGGCCGCGCAAGCCGCGCGCGGCGAAGTATCCGCCGATGCCGTCATCTATGCGCCGCGGTGGCTCGGCACTTTGGCGGAAGGCAACGCCATTCGGCCGCTCGGAGCGGCGATGCTCGACGATTCTGAACTCGATTGGCCCGACGTATTCGAGCTACTCGAGACGCGTGAAGTGCGTTGGGGAACCGACGTGTTTGCCGTTCCACTCGGCTCGCCGGTTCTCTTGTGCTTTTATCGCGAGGATCTGTTGCAGGCGCTTGGCCGGCAGCCACCGCGTACCTGGCAGGAGTATCAAGACCTGGCCGCGGCCCTGGCCGAGCACGGTCCTGGAAACCCTTCGGGCGGCGAGAAAGTTGAGGCGGACAAAACCGGCGCACTGGACGCGTGGTGCGGAACGATCGAGCCGCGGGGGCCTGGCTGGGCCGGCGTCACCTTGCTGGCCCGCGCGGCCGCTTACGCCCGGCATCCGAACCATTATTCCACGCTTTTCAACATGGTCACGATGGAGCCGCTCATCGCCTCGCCGCCGTTTGTGCGCGCGCTGGAAGAGATGGTCGCTGCCGCGCGGCTTTCAAAGGACGGCTCGCCCGATGCTTCGCCGGCCGGCGCGTGGCAGGCACTCTTGAATAATCGTGCCGGCATGGCCCTTTGCTGGCCGGCGGCTGACGAACGTACCGACAAAGGTGGCGAGCCGGGTGACGCGGCGGAGATGCCTGAGTTGGGGTGCGTCGAGATGCCCGGCTCGGTCGAGGTATTCAACGCAACTTCCGGGCAGTGGGAACGCCGCCCGGGCGACCCGGTGAGCGTGCCGCTCGTGGGCGCGGCCGGCCACGTGGGCTCGATCGCTGCGAAATCGGCCCATCCTGAAGGGGCATTTCGATTGCTGGCGTGGTTAGCGAGCCGCAAGTGGAGCGATCGAGCGCTTACCGCGAGTGCCGACGCGGCGCCGTTCCGGCACTCGCAATCGACATCGCCCGAGGCGTGGTCGCCAGGGCTGCAACCCGGCGCGGCGCGTGTGTACGTCGCAACGGTCGGGGCGAGCCTGTCGGCTGCCGAATGCCTGGTTGCACCACAGTTGCCCGGGGCCGACAGATATCTTATGGCGCTCGACGAGGCGGTGCGAAAGGCCCTGGAGAATAAGGTCGGCCCAAAGGAATCGCTCGAGGGCGCCGCCGAACAGTTTCGTGCCATCACCAAGGAACTGGGGCTCGATCGGCAGCGCGACGCGTATCAGCGTTCGCTAGGGCTGTGAGTGGCGGTGCCACTGGTGGCTTGTCCACCAGTACTTGTGCAGGGACCAACACTGGCGGGCTAGCCACCATTGGCACCCCATTCAGGTTTTCGAACCGATTGCCACCCCTCCTAGGCATCTACCGCCTCGCTCGCTAGGCTGACGCGCATGAATCAGCAATTTGCCGACCGATTGGAAGTAGCGCGCCGCATCGCTCGCGAGGCGGGGGACATCACGCTGCGCTATTTTGGCCAGAACAATTTCCAGGTGGAATGGAAGGTCGATGCTTCGCCCGTGACGGTCGCCGACCGCGAGGCCGAGAAGCATTTACGCACGAGAATCGCCGAGGCGTTTCCGCAGGATGCGATTTTGGGCGAAGAGTTGGGTGAGCAGCAGGGGACGTCCGGCTTTCGCTGGATTCTCGATCCGATCGACGGCACCAAGTCGTTCATCTACGGAGTGCCCCTCTACGGCACGCTGATCGGCGTCGAGTTCCAAGGCCGTAGCGTGGTCGGCGTTATCCACATCCCGGGGCTCGACGAAATGGTGTTCGCGGCGGCCGGTGGCGGAGCATGGTACTGCCGAGGTCCGGCCGCACCGCGTCCGGCGCGGGTCTCGAAAACGAAGACGCTGGCCGAAGGCTTGTTCCTCACCTCCGACGTGAAGGGGTTCGGCGAGCGCGGTTCTGCCGCTGCGTACGAGCGTTTGCAGGCCGCCGCGCGGTTCTGCCGCACCTGGGGCGATTGCTACGGATATTTGCTGCTGGCCACGGGCCGCGGCGAGTTGATGGTCGACCCACGGATGCACGTGTGGGACTGCGCTGCGCTGCAGCCGGTCATGGAAGAGGCCGGCGGCACTTTCACGGACTGGTCGGGCAATCCCACGATCTTTGGCGCCGAGGGAGTGGCGACCAACGGCCATGTTCTCGCCGAGGCGCTCGCGCTCTTGCGCGAGTAGAAGTGCCGCAAGACATCGGGGTGCAAACAGTGGCACTCGTCGCAGGTTTGAAAAAGGCTGCTAGTTCTTGAGCGCTGCCGTCACCGCGGCATTCAGTTCTTTGAGCCCTTCTTGCCGGTCGACCTCGTAGTTGCCGACGTGATAGTGCGTGATGCGCCCGTCTCGGCCGATGACGACCACCACTGGGAGCGTGGCGCCAACGAGTCGGGGGTCGCCTAGCGATTTGATGACCTCCCCGCCATCTAACAGAAGCGGATAGGTGAGATTCATGAACGATTTGAGCTTTCGCACGCCTGTGCCAACGGCGCGGCGCTCATTCGGCTCGTTCAACCGTCCATCGACGGCAACGCCATAGACCTTGACCCCGGCATCCTTGCGCTTTTGATGCAGGAATTCGAGATAGCCGACCTGGCCGTAGGGCTCCTTGAGGGGGGAATCGCGATATTCCCAGAAATGCAGCACGGTTACTTGCCCGGCCAGATCAGCCAAGGTTAATGTTCCGCCGGCCAGCCCCGGCAGAGAAAACCCGGGCATCGGCCGGCCTTGATATTTATTGATGATCTCGGCGACTTCGTCGGCGCGTCCCCCTTGCAGCTTCGCGTCACGTCCGGCCGTGGCAACTAATCGCTCGAGCGGCCCACCAGCGGCAGCTTTTTCCAGCCCGGGCGCGGCGCGGGAGAGCATGGCGATCTGCTCCGGAGTCCACTCGGTATCGGCGGATCGTGGCGTTCGATGCAGCTTGCTCAAGAGCGCCAGCAACTCGTCGAAGGCCGCGCGCGTGGCGGCCGCCTCCTCAGCAGAGTTCTTCGTAACGCGAGCGAGCTTCATCTCAAGCGCATACTCGGTCCCTTTGTTCATGAAGACCCGCTCGTTGGTCGCCAGCAACAGCGGTGACGATTTGTCGACCAGCATCGTTCGTTTGGCGCCATACGCGTTATGCACCCGTACGGGCCACGCGGCGCGCCCGTCCGCGTCGCGTTCCTGTTCGACTTCGAAATCCTCGCCGGCCGCCGACCAGGTCAGGCCTGCCGCCAGAGGTTTCTCGAGCGTTACCAGCGGCGCCGGCAGCGGCACGACACTCTCGCCTTCGCCGTAGTCGAAATAGAGCGACGGAATATGGCTGCCTTGGGTCCGACCGGCAGTGTCGAGCTTCAATTGTCCAAAACGTTCGGGCCAGGGCCAAGCGCCGCGGCCGCGCTCTTCGACCAACCAATACAGAGTCGCCCCCGCGGCGTCGACATCGGCCACGAACCAGCTGAGGTCGAACGCCTTCTGCTGCGGCGATGGCTGTCCCGGTTCGACGACGCGCTGCGAAACCGTGCCCTGAAACAACAACTGCTGCCCGGGCTCAAGAGGGCCGGGTGCCGTAAGCACCAGAGATGCGGTGACGACGAGGGGGAAAGTAGCAAGCATTCGGCAGACCCGTACGTTTGGTAAAGGCAGGCATTGTTTGGTTCCAACGATTGTACGCTGCCGTCGACGGGAGCGCATATGGTGGTGCGCACACTCCGCCGGTCCAAGAATCGCCAAGAGCCGTCGGAAGGGACTGCAAAACGAATGCTTATTCGTTGACGTCTGTTTCCAGGAAACGGGCCAGGCGGTGGAAATCCGACGCCGGCTCGACGAAGCGTACCACCGTTACCAGAGTCTGTGGGTCGATGAGGTCATTGAAGGGCACGTAATTCAATTCCAACTGACCACGCACCGAGACCATCACGCCGTTGAGCTTTTCCTCGACCAGCGCCCGATAGGCCCCGACGCCCAACTGGCTGCCAAGCATCACGTCGAAGGCGTGTGGTCGGGCGCAGCGTGCTTCATAACCGAGTTGCAGGCCCGTTACGCGGCGCGATTTGCCGGCTTGCTTCTGGTATTCGGCGGCGATCAGCTTCGCGAACTTGCGGCACAAGTTGACCTGGGAAATCGAGATGTGTCCGTGCTCGTCGCGCGACACGCCTTCCACATATTGCTGCGGAAGGTATTCGGCCAGGCCTTCGGCGATAACGATCACGCCGAATTCCTTCTTGTCCCGGGTCTCGCGCACGCGCATGGTCGTGACGATGCGGCGGATCACTTCCTCGACCTTCATCACCGGCCGCGTGCCACGCTGGCCGTTGGCATCTTCGAAGGGTTCTTCGTCACGGTATTTGCCGGTGATGTCTTCGACGCTGATCACCAGGCTGGCTTCCCCGGCGATGGCCGTTCCATAGGCTAGCCACCCGGCGCTGCGTCCCATGGTCTCGGCCAGGTAGTAGGAGCGCGAAGCCTCGGCGTCGGCCAGCAAGTTGCGGATTTCGGTCGCCAGTGTTTCCACGGCCGTGAAATAGCCGAACGTGAAATCGATGCCGCTATAGTCGTTATCGATGGTCTTCGGCAGGTGCACGACGGGCATGCGCCGGGCGTCGGCCGGCAAAAACTCCTGGAACATCTGGAATTTATTGGCGGTTTTTAGCGTGTCGTCGCCGCCGATCGACACCAGAGCGTCGACGTTCAGCGAGGCCAGCGCCTCGTACACCGTGCGCAGCTGCGCCGTGCGCTGGGCGTCGCGCAAATGTTCCGGTCGCGCGATGTCTTTCCCCGGATTCGTCCGCGCCGTGCCAATGAGGATGCCCTGGCTGTTGCGCGTGCGCTTGAGGATTTTCTGGTCGATCATCACGTAGTCTTCGCCTTCGACCAGCGGGCGGTCTGCACGATATTCGACCAGGTGCGAATATCCGTGCAGAATCCCCACGACTTCAATGCCGTTGCGCAAGAAGGACGCGGCGGCCGTCGAGATGACGGCGTTGGCCGCCGGCGCGGGTCCGCCGGCAAACAGGATGGCGACCTTGTGAATGGGGCTTTCGGCGTGGGCGGGACTGGATAGTGGCGAAGTGGATGACATAGGAACCCTCCAGATGCATGCGGCCGGCTGAACACGCGTGCGGCCACCGCTCGCAGCGCGAATCGAGAGAATAGTTCCGCCCGGATTTCGTCAGACACCCCTCCCCCTCGTGCCGACGAACGTTCGCGGGAATCGTTTGGCGGTTCAGCCAGGCCAGGTTCTCTCGATGAATTTCGTATCTACGGTGCCGGCGGCAAACGCGGCGTGCCGCAAGATTTCCAATTGGCGTGGGATCGTGGTTTTGATGCCTTCGATGCGCAATTCGCCGAGGGCGGTTTGCATCGCGCGAATCGCTTCGGCGCGGGTCGGCCGGTGTACCAGCAGCTTGCCGATCATGGAATCATAATAGGGCGAAACGACGTATCCGGGATAGGCATGGGAATCGAACCGCACCCCGGGTCCGCCTGGCACCATGATCTTCTCGATCCGGCCCGGCGACGGCTGGAAACCATGCTGCGGATCCTCGGCATTGATTCGGCATTCCAGCGCCACGCCCGCCGTTTTGATCTCCTCTTGCTTGAAGGGGAGCGGTTCGCCGGCCGCCACGCGCAGCTGCGTCTTGATCAGGTCGATGCCGGTCACCATCTCCGTGACGGGATGCTCGACCTGGATGCGGGCGTTGACTTCGATGAAATAAAAGTTGCCGTGCCGATCGACAATGAACTCGACCGTGCCCGCGTTCGTGTAGTCGGCAGTTTTTACCAGCGACACCGCCGCATTGCACAGGGCATGCCGCACCTCGGGGTCGAGGTGGGCGGCGGGGCTCTCCTCGATCACCTTTTGATGCCGGCGCTGCATCGTGCAATCGCGTTCCCACAGGTGGCACACATTGCCATGATGATCGGCGATGATCTGCACTTCGATGTGCCGCGGCAGCTCGATGTATTTTTCAATGTAGATGGCCGAGTTGCCGAAGGCCGCCTGGGCTTCGGCCTGCGCTTGTTGGATCGCGCTTTTCAGCACCAGGTCGTTGGCGGCCACGCGCATGCCACGACCCCCGCCGCCGGCCGAGGCCTTGATCAATATGGGGAAGCCGATCTGATGCGCGATCTCCGTAGCTTCGCGCTCGTTGGTGATCAGCCCGTCGCTGCCGGGAACACAGGGGACGCCAGCGGCGCGGGCTAACTTGCGGGCTTCGTTCTTGTCCCCCAGCCGGCGCATGGCCTCGAAGCCGGGACCGATAAAATCGATGTTGCAGCTGCGGCAGACTTCGTTGAAGTGGGCGTTTTCGGACAAAAAGCCGTAGCCGGGATGAATGGCTTGCACGTTGCCGATCTCGGCAGCGCTGATCACACGGTCGATCTTCAGATAGCTTTCGCTGGCCTTGGCCGGACCGACGCAATAGGCTTCGTCGGCCAACTCGAGGTACTGCGCGCCGCGATCAGCTTCGCTGTAGATGGCCACGGTCTCCACGCCCAACTCGCGGCAGGCGCGAATCACGCGCAGCGCAATTTCACCGCGATTGGCGACTAGAATTCGTTTGAACATGGAGCGATCACCCGCTTACAGCCTTTTGGCGTCCGGCGTTACTGGCGCGGGTCGACTTTGAACAGGGGTTGGCCGAATTCCACGGGCGCGCCCGATTCGACCAGCACCGACACGATCTGTCCGGACGTTTCGGCCTGGATGGGGTTAAAGACCTTCATGGCCTCGATGATGCACACGGTGGTTTCCTTGCCGACGTGGTCTCCGACCTTGACGAACGCCGGAGCATCGGGGCTGGGGGCCGCGTAGAACGTGCCGACGATGGGACTTTTGATCAACACCAGATGCTCGTCGCTCGGCGGCGCCGCGGGCGCCGCGGGTCGACTGCCTGACGCTGTCGGAGCGGCTCCGGCGGCGGGACGAACTTCCACCGGAACGGCGGCCAATTCGGCTTTCTTTCGCAAGCGAATCCGCATCGGCCCCTGGCGAAGATCGACTTCGCCCAGGTCATGCTCGTTCATCAATACGACCAACTGGCGCAACTTCTTCAGGTCAAATACATCGCCGCCGTCGGACGCAGAGTCGGACATGCCATGTCTCCGTGATACACGCGGCGCAGCGCGCTTGGCAGGTTGTTTTCGCACGCCCGAGGTCTCCGACGGGCATCAGAACTGTTAACAGTCGCAGGGCGGCGTCTCCGCAGGAGTCGCAATGCACCCCGACACTCCCTTTCCCGTATTGCCCATTCCCGCTTATTGAACGATCGACTCTTCCAGCTTCTTGGGCACATTGGTCAGCACTTCGCCGCCGGTCTTGGTGACGAGGATATCATCCTCGATCCGCACGCCACCCCAGCCTGGCAGGTAAATGCCGGGCTCCACCGTGACGACCATGCCGGGCTTGAGAACCTGCTCGGCAGCGGCTGCCAATCGCGGCGCCTCGTGAATGTCGAGGCCCAGCCCGTGCCCTAGACCATGTCCAAAGTGCCGTGCGAAACCGGCGTCGGCAATGATGCCACGAGCTACCGCATCGACCTCGCGCCCCGTGAGGCCGGGCTTGATCGCCGCGATTGCCTGGAGCTGTGCTTTGAGCACAACGTTATACACGCGTTCAAGTTTGGGCGAAATCTTACCGGTGACCAATACCCTCGTCAAGTCGCTTTTGTAGTGCCGCGCCGTGGCGCCCCAGTCGACCAAAACGAAGTCCCCGGCACCGATTTTTTGATCCGTCGGCCGCGCGTGCGGTAGCGCCGCGCGGGCCCCCACGGCGATGATCGGCGGGAAGCTGCAGCCGTTCGCCCCCAGCAGACGCATCTGGTATTCCAGGTCGGCCGCCACCTCTTTTTCGGTCCGATCAGGACGCAACGTCGCCCGCAGGATGGCGAACCCTTTTTCCGCGTAGCGGGCCGCGAGCTCGATCTCTTCGATCTCTTGTTTGTCCTTGACGACGCGCAGCTCTTCGACCAGTCCGGCGGCGGGCACGAGCTTGTTTTTTGGCAGCTTCGCTTCCAGTTGGGCGTGAAGCCCGACCGTCATGGCGTCGGCCTCGATCGCCAGGTTCGATACCTTGGCCGCACGCACCGCCTCGGCCACGCCGTCGAGCATGCTCTTGCCGGGGGGCCGGATGCTGATCGTGATATCGGGGCATTCTTCTTCGAGCTGCGTCGTATAGCGCGGGTCGCTGACCAGAATCGTGTCCTTCGGCCCGACCAGCAGGTAGCTGTCGTCGCCGGTGAACCCGGTCAGATAGGTCACGTTCGTGAAATTCGTGACCAGGAGCGAATCGGCGCCAGCGGCACGGAGGAGTTTGCGGAGCTGATTGCGACGCGTTTCGTGGCGGCTCATCGTGGCGGGTCAGACAGGCCTGTGGCGCCTGCCGACATGCATTTTTTCAAAGGGAGTTTGACTCTGCCGTGGTGCTAATGTGCTATCAGTTGAACAGCGTCTTGACAACCTCAGTTGGCGCCGCCAAACCGCCCTGGACGAGGTGTCGGCCGCCCCGAATTCGTCCCGAATCGTGGCTGATTCGCGGCCGCTCGCCAGCGACATCCCGGCTCGTTACCATGAATCCTATGGACGCATCCGACCTCACGAATCTGGCCCAAGCGCTGCTCAGCGGTGGCCTGTCGGTGGCCGACTTCGTGCGCCGCTTGTCCCAAGGGGCGATCGCCGACGTCGGTGATGCGCAGCTCGATTTGGATCGGCATCGCCGCTGCGGCTTTCCCGAAGTCGTGTTCGGCCAGGGGAAGTCACTCGAATCGCTGGAACGGATCTTCGATCGCCTGCGCAGCGAAGGCATCGACGTCCTGGCCACGCGCATCCCGGCCGAATTTGCGCCGCAGCTATTGCACCGCTTTCCCGGCGGTCGTTACAACGCGATCGGGCGGGTTTTCCGTATTCCGCTCGATGCTGGCGGCGCCGCCGAAACCCTGCCACGCGGCCGCGTGGCGATCATCACCGCCGGCACCAGTGATCTGCCCGTCGCCGAAGAGGCCCGCGAGACGGCCTTGTGGATGGGGGCCGAAGTAAGCTTTGTGCAGGATGTGGGCGTCGCCGGACCGCATCGACTGCCGGCGCGATTGCCGCAGATTCTCGGTTCGGACGCGGTCGTCGTCATCGCCGGTATGGAAGGGGCACTTCCAAGCGTCGTTGGTGGCCACGTCGATTGCCCCGTGATCGGCGTGCCGACCAGTGTCGGCTACGGCGCAAATCTCGGTGGTATCGCGGCCCTGCTCAGCATGCTCAACAGTTGCGCTTCGAACGTCACGGTTGTGAATATCGACGCGGGCTTCAAAGGGGCTTACGTCGCGGGGCTGATCGCGCGCAATGCGGCGCGGAACCGTAGCTCCTCGGATCGCGGCGACTTAAGCAGGTAATCGGATCTCGTTTCATGAACGACCCGCGCTCGACCAAGGATGCGTCCTCAACTTTGCCACGACTGGCGAAGCGGTCGGCCGATAGCAACAAAGGTGATTACGGCCGCGTGCTGTTGATCGGCGGCTCGCGCGGCATGGCGGGCGCCGCGGGGCTCGCCGGTACGGCAGCCGCACGCAGTGGCGCGGGCCTGGTGCGGCTGGCGGTCGCTGACTCTTGCCTCGATACGATCGCGGCTTATGAGCCGTCGCTGATGACGTCCCCCTTGGCGTGCGACGCCGAAGGGCGCATTGCCGGTGCGGCGCGCGCCAGGCTTACGGAACTGACAAAGCCCTCGGCCGCGACCGTCGTGGCATGCGGGCCGGGCTTGTCGCGTTCGTCCGACCTCGACGAGCTGGTGGCATGGCTCTATACGACGGTCGAGCAGCCGGCCGTATTCGATGCCGACGCCTTGAATGCGCTCGCGGCCCAACCGGATGTGTTACGTCGCCCCGGCGGCCCGCGCGTGCTGACGCCTCATCCAGGTGAGTTTGCCCGGCTGGTGCAAGCGCCGAAGATTGCCGAACGCAGCGTGCAAGAGTTGCAAGCCATCGAGTTCGCGCAAGAGATTCACGCCGTCGTTGTCCTGAAGGGGCATCGCACGCTGGTAACCGACGGACGGCAGAGCGTTCACAACAAGACCGGCAATCCCGGCATGGCCACCGGCGGCAGTGGCGACGTGCTGACCGGCATCATCACGGCGCTGCTCGGGCAAAAGCTGAGCCCGTTTGACGCGGCCCGACTGGGCGTACACGTACACGGCCTGGCCGGCGACCTGGCCGCGGCCGAGTTGGGCGAAGTATCACTGATCGCAAGTGACCTTATTCGCTTCCTGCCGGCGGCGTTTCGAGAAGTGTCTGATTGACGATTCGGCGGGAGGGACCGATAGTTGAGTAGATCGGGCAGCAGCTTTTTAGAGGTGCAGCAATCATGCAAAAGACGGCCACGATGATCACTCCGGCCGACAACGGACGGCGCATGACGCTAGCCGAGTTCGAAAATGCCGACACCCAGAACGGCGCGCTCTACGAATTGGGCCGGGGAATCATTGTCATGATGAACGTGCCGGGGTTGAAGCATTTCGCCCAAGTCAACGTCATTCGCCGGCAGTTGGCCGTGTACGAAATTGCCAATCCAAGCGCCATCTACGGCATCGCCTCGGGAAGCGATTGCAAGCTACTGATCGCATCACTCGAATCCGAGCGGCATCCCGACATTGCGGTTTACAAAACGCCACCGCCCAGCGGCCCCAATCACTGGTTGCGTTGGATTCCGGAACTCGTGATCGAAGTCGTATCGCCGCGCGGCGAAGAGCGCGACTACGTCGAGAAGCGCGAAGAATATTTGCGAGCCGGCGTTCAAGAGTATTGGATTTTCGACGCCGAACGTCGGGAGTTCATGGTCCTCACGCGCGAAGGCGATCAATGGGCAGAACGGCGAATTCGTCCGCCAGAGAAGTATGCCTCGACCGCGCTGCCTGGCCTCGAGGTTGATTGTGCCGCCGTGTTTACTGCGGCGGATTCCGTCGGTCCGTAAGGTGCCGTTATACGACGTCTACGCGCACCGCCGGGACCATTTGGCAGTTCGTCCGACGTTCAAATGCGCCCTCGCGCGGTCGGCTACGTGCAAGTGGAGGGGACATATCTCCGAATCGTCGCCGTGAATGTTGGCGGCGATTGAATTGCTCTACGACCGACTACCCTGCCGCGATCAGTTCCAGGCAGATCTCGCGCACCCGGGCTGGATTGACATTCGGATTGGCTTTTTTGGCCTGACCGACGAAGGCGCCGGCGGCTTGCATTTTGCCGGCCTTCACGTCGGCGACCAGCTTGGGATTATTGGCCACCAGCTGCTTGCACAGTTCGACGAGCGCCGACTCGTCGACCTTTTCGATGCCCAGCTCTTTCATCGCCTCATCGAGCGATTTGCCCGCAGAGACCATGAGCGCGAAGACTTCGCGGCCGCGCGTGGTATCGACCTCGCCGGCTTTGATCTTCTTGAGCAGATCGGCCAAAGCCCAGGGGCGCACCGGAAAATGCTCGACGTCGGTGCCTAGCTCCTTGAGCAGCCGCAACACGTCTTGCTGTACCCAGTTGCTGGCCATCTTGCCGTCGCCGGCGGTGTCGGCTACGTCGACAAAATAGCTGACCAGTTCGCGCCCCTGGTTCACGATCACGTCGCTGTCGTAGGCGCTGATGCCGTACGTGTTTTCCAAACGGCTGCGCGTCTGCGCAGGCAGTTCGCCCAATTCGCCGCGAATGAGCTCGACCTCCTCGGGCTTTACCGTGACGGGCACCAGATCGGGATCGGGGAAGTAGCGATAGTCGCTCGATTCCTCTTTGTGCCGCTGGCCGTGCGTGACGTTCGCCGTATCGTCCCAGCCGCGCGTCTGCTTCGGCACGTCGCCGATGCGCTGTCCAGTCTCCCGCCATACGTCGTACTGCCGCGCGGCCTCGTAAGCGAGGGCCCGTTCGACCGCGCGGAAGCTGTTCATGTTCTTGATTTCGACGATCGGGGTGGCGATCTTTTCCCCCTTCTCGCCAACCAGGTGCAGGTTGACGTTGGCGTCGACCCGCAGGCTCCCTTCCTGCATGTTGCAGTCCGACACGCCCAGGTAAACCAGGAGCAGCTTCAGCTCTTCGAGATACGCCTTGGCCTCGGCCGGCGAGCGCATATCAGGCTGGGACACGATTTCCAGAAGTGGCGTGCCGGCGCGGTTCAGATCGATGCGGCTGTCGGCCTCGCCTGCCTTTTCGTCGTGCATGCTCTTGCCGGCGTCCTCTTCGAGATGCGCGCGGATGATGCCGACCCGTTTCGGCGCAAAGCGTCCCTTGGCGTCGCTGATTTCGACATAGCCGTTGGCGCTAAAGGGAAGATCGTACTGGCTGATCTGGTACCCCTTGGGCAGGTCGGGGTAGTAGTACTGCTTACGATCCCACTTGGTAAAGGGCGCGATCTCACAGTTCAGCGCCACGGCGGTGCGCAGCGCCAGCTCGAACGCGCGGCGGTTCATCACCGGCAGCGTCCCCGGCATGCCGGTGCAGATGGGGCAAGTCTGCGTATTGGGCGCGGCGCCAAAGCGCGTGCTGCAACCGCAAAACAGCTTGCTTTGGGTGGCCAACTGCACGTGGACTTCCAGGCCGATGACGATCGTATAGGGAGTTTCGTTCACGTTAGCGCCGGCCTCCGCGTATGCCAATCGGTGGCCTGCTGGAACATGTGAGCCGCACGCAGCAAGCGATCCTCCTCGAAGGGCGGAGCCTGCAATTGCAAACCGATGGGCAAGCCGGCTTTGCTGAAACCGCACGGGAAGACAATGCCGCCGATGCCGGCCAGGTTGGCGCTGACGGTGTACAAGTCGAGCAAGTACATCGCCAAGGGGTCGTCAGCCCGTTCGCCGATTTTGTAGCCCGGCGCTGCCGTGGCCGGCCCGACGATCAGGTCGACGTCTTCAAATGCCTTGTCGAAATCCTGCCGGATCAGGCGGCGCACCTTGAGGGCTTTCAAATAGTACGCGTCGTAGTAGCCGGCCGACAGGGCATAGGTGCCCAGCATGATGCGGCGCTTCACTTCGGCGCCGAAACCCTCCGAGCGGCTGCGCCGGTACATGCGCACCAGGGCCGTGTCGAGCTGCTGGGCGGCCCGCTTGTCGCCGGCGGCCTCGAATGTTTTGCGTTCGCCGTCCAACTCGGCCAGCATTTCTTGTTCGTTGGTCCGATAGCCGTAGTGCGCGCCGTCGTAGCGTGCCAGGTTGCTGCTGGCCTCGCTGGGCGCGATGATGTAATACGTGGCCACCGCGTACTTGCTGTGCGGGAGCGAGACCTCTTTGACCTTTGCGCCGAGTGATTCGTAGACCTTAACCGCCTCCCGGACTGCCGCGTGTACTTCTTCGTCGAGGCCCGGGCCGAAATGTTCGCGCACCAGCCCGATCGAGAGGCCCTCGAGCGGCTGGCCGATCCATTGGCTGTACGGCGGCACCGGCGCGGTGACCGATGTCGAGTCGAGCGGATCATGCCCGGCGATGGTCTCGAGCAGTAGCGCAACGTCCTCGGCCGAGCGTGCCATGGGACCGACCTGATCAAGGCTGCTGGCGAAGGCGACCACCCCGTACCGGCTCACATGGCCATACGTGGGCTTCAAGCCCGTGACGCCGCACAGGCCGGCCGGCTGGCGAATCGATCCGCCCGTATCAGTGCCGATGGCCAAGGGGGTCATCCGCGCCGCGACGCTCGCCGCCGATCCGCCGCTCGATCCGCCGGCGAAACACGACAAGTCCCAAGGGTTGTGCGTGACGTGGAAGGCCGAGTTTTCGGTCGAGCCCCCCATGGCGAATTCGTCGAGATTCGTGCGGCCGATCAACACCGCGTCGGCCGCCTTGAGCTTGGCGATGACCGTCGAGTCGTACGGCGCCCGGAAATGCTCCAGGATGCGCGAGGCACAGGTCACCACCTCGCCCCGGCTGCACAGGATGTCCTTCACGGCCACCGGCAGGCCGGCGAGTGGGCCGAGTGCCTCGCCGCGCGAACGCCGCTCGTCGACGTCGCGCGCTTTGGCCCGCGCTCTGTCGGCGTCGACGCGCAAGAAGGCGCCCACCTTCGCATCGTGGGCCGCGATTTGGGCCAGATAGGCCTCGGTCAGGTCGACCGCCGAGAGCTCGCCGGCGGCCATTTGAGCAAGCGACTGTTTGGCGGATTGTTCGATGAGCGACATGAGCCGGAACTCTCGCGCCAGGTGCCGAAGATTCAGTCGCCCAGGACCGCGGGCACAAGGTAGCATTCGCCGTCAGCGTTCGGTGCGCCGGCGAGCATTTCGGCCCGGTCGACACTGGGCTTTACTTCATCGGCCCGAAAGACATTGTGCAATTCGACGGCATGAGCCATCGGCTGGACGGATTCTGTATCGAGCTCGGCCAACTGCTCGATGTAACCGACGATCGCGCCCAGTTGCGCCGTCATGGTCGCCAGCTCGTCTTCCGAAAGACGCAGCCGGGCCAGCAGGGAGACCTTTTCAACCTGTTCGCGCGTGAGCGGCATACAAATCGAACGCCGTAATGAACGGTGGATCAAACGCCGAACCAGGGATGCCGAAAGCCACTAAGTAGCAGACACGGTGTTGCCCCCACGAGGTTCACCGGGAGGGCGAGAGCACGCTTGACGGTCGGAAGACCCTTGGCCGAGCGCGGTCGGGGTTATTTGCCGGCCTTCGCTGCGGATTTTGCCGGCGCCTTGGCCTTGGATTTGGCTTTTTCCTTTTCCTTCGCCGTGGCGTCGGCTGGCAGGCGGAAAGGGGCCGCTTCGATCCGCTTGGTCACGGCGCCGCTGCGCAGGCATTGGGTGCAGACCAACATGGTCTTGTTCTGCCCCTTCATCGTGACGCGGACGCTCTGCAGGTTGGGCTTGAACTGGCGGCGCGTGATGCCGGTGATCTTGGTACCGACGCCCCCCAGGTACTTGGCCTTACCGCGAATCGTGACCTGATTTCCCAGCTGCGGGCCTTTGCCGCAGATTTCGCACGTACGGGCCATGGCCCTGTCCTCCCAGCGCAAAGCTATTTTGTAGCGACAGTTATGTCCGGATTGGTGAATCCAGGAGTATACCCAGTCGCGGCCCGGGTGCAAAGGTGGAGGCGGACGCCCGCTTGAGACGTTGGCAGGACCGGTATCTCCTGCAGCAGGTCCGACCTGACGTTCCCCTGGCGGAAGCCCGTTCAGCTCAAATGCACAAGGTGCGAGGGGCGAAAAAGTGGCGAGGCCACCCGCGGCTGTCATGTTCGCCGATCAGTGATAAAGTCGGGGATGCGTTTTGCGATGGGCGACTTCGATCCGAGGTGATTCATGCCAGTTCGCCTTTGTATCGCTTGCACCTTGTTCCTATCTGTGGCAAGCGTTGGGACGGGTGACGACGACGCCCGCTCTTACGTCTTGAAGCGACAGCCCGAAGAGCTAGTCGTAGGCGACTGGTACCAAATTAATTCGCAGAATGGACCGACTCATTTGTCTTTCAAGGGCGTGCTCTACAAAGCAAACGAGAAATGGATTGTGCTTGGTACAGGACATCTACCACACAACGTAGTTTTTTGTACTTGGATTCCACGTGACGCAGCTACGGTCATCGCACGCCGAAAGACGGATATCCCTGTCCATGCCATCGAAAGCGAGTTTCCACGAACTGCCAAAACGGATGCGGACGTAAGAATGCTTCGTGGCGGAGAGCGCTATCGACGTCAGGTAAACGTGAGGGCGCGGGTAGTTGGAGTTAAGGAATCGACACTAGTCCTCGCTGATGAAAAGATTCCGCTCAGCGAAGTTTTGTGCGTCAAAATCCGGGAGCCATTCCGTGAAGCTCAGCAATTGAGCGGCCAACCTGCTGGCAAATCCGGGACACAGGCAGCAGAGGAGACGGACTAGAGTAATGTGATAGTCGTTTCTGCGGTTCATGTTGCCACAAATGCATATCTCGACTGGACGGGGCGCTGACCCTGTGAAAACCCACCTCCCCCGAATGGTTGCACGAAAAAGTTTGGTGCCGCGCTGCGTCTGAAATAAACTAAGTCGATCTCTTCGAGCGGTCACCGATGACGAGGCATCCACGCGTATTCGATGAGCGGGGCAGGCGATGGCAATTCGGGTCGTGTGTCCGCAATGCGCGAAGGTTCTTTCCGCGCCTGACATCGCGGCCGGTAAGCGTGCTCGCTGTTCCGGCTGCCAGGCCGTGATGACGGTACCCACGCCTGCGCCGCAAAAGGCTGCCGTCGCGAATGACGGCTACTCGTTGGCCGATCCCGCGCCGCGACGGGCGCCGGCGCCTGCATCGAGACAAACGGCGGCCGCAACTCCCGCGCCGGCACGCAGTGAAAGCAAGTTCACCTGGCGCGCGGCCGTGATGTGGGGCCTGGCCAGTGGCGTCGGATTTGGCGTGGCCGAGGGGATTATGTATTCCTCGCGCTATTACAACGGCATCCAATCGGGCGAGATTTACGTGATTCGCTACGTTTCTTGCGTGGCACTGCACGCCGTCTGGTCGGCGTCGGTCGCGCTATTAATCTGGAACAAAGCCAGCGATTTTCAATCCGATTCGGACTGGCCCGATCTTGTTTTCGAAGTACTCATGGTGCTGGCCATTCCCATGGTGCTGCACGGCTTGTACGACACCATGTTGAAAAAGGACATGGACCTTTGGGCCTTGGTCACAGCGGTGGCCAGCTTCGTCTTCCTGACCGTGCTCGTTGAATACACACGGCACCACCACGAATCGCCCGAACCTCGTGGTGCGAATCGTGTGTACGCGCAATAACTCGCGCGCCGCAAACCCGCTCTCCTTTTCGGGAGAGGGCCGGGGTGAGGGGATCGGCGGTGGGCTTCGGCCTTGAATACCCTCACCCTAACCCTCTCCCAATACTGTTCGGCACGCTTTTTGCGCCATGGGTGGGTGTGTTATTTGTTGAAGCCATCTCAACCGAGGGAGGGCTTGCAATGACACGGAGGTCGACGCCGGCGGTGGTTGCGGGGAAGTTGCAGGGTTTCAAGTATTTC
>DASZWQ010000122.1 GCA_035546535.1 Pirellulales bacterium
CGCGTCGGTCGGCTTGGCCACGTCGCGCAAATAAATAGCATTGCCGTGCTCTGTCTTGATCGGGATGTCTCCCATCCGCTCGATGAGGTCGTACATCGAGTTCGAATCGATCGCGTAGTCGGTCTTGCCGATCTTGGCGTCACCCGTGGGCAGGAACAGGTTGTACCGGTCCAACGCGTACATCACGTCCACCGGCGACAGATCGCGCGCCTGCATTTTCTCCCGGTCCAGATAGGCCATGACGGCGCGCACCTTGCCGCCGAAAACGACAGGCGCAACGGCGCCCGGCTGTGACATGATGAACTGCCGCACTTCGTAGCGGCCGGTGTCGTACAGAATGGCTTCGCTTTGCGTTTTGCTATCCAGCGCCACCAGGCAAGCGGGCGTCGTGCCCGTCGGGTCGAACGGCAGAATCACGGGGGGCAACGTTCCGGGCGGCATCGTAGGCAGGGCCCCTGTCGCCAAGGAACTGACGGCCGTTAAGGCGCCGTTGGGATCAACGTCGCTGCGGTAATAATTTCGCACGACGCTCGCCCCCACGATCGATCGCGACTCTTGCCGCGTCGTGCCGGCCGCCTGACCGGTCCAACGCTCCATGCGAGACGTAATGTCCTTCTCGACGCTCTCGGCCGGCATGCCCGTATAGAACGTGAGGGCCTGCACGGCCGGGGCCTTGAAGACCGGCAAGATGTCGATCGGAATCGAGCGCACCGCGATCACGCCCAAAATGACGATCGTCAGCGCGAAGACCGTCACGGCATACGGGTTGCGAAGCGAGGCTCGAATTACGGCATTCATCCGGCAGTTCCTACTCGGCAGCGATCATTTTCGGAGCGCGTTCGAAGATTTAGGTCTTTAACAACGCTCTAATGCTTTTTTTCCGCCGCCTCAGACACGACGACCGGCGCACCCTCTTCGATCTTGCCCCGATAACTGACGATAACCTGGTCCTTGGCATCGAGGCCCTTAAGGATTTCCATGTGCCGGCCGTCATCTTGTCCCAGCGTGACCGACAACAGCTGCGCCTTGCCGTCGCGGACGACGTAAATCTTTCCGTGCTTGCTGTCTGTTTTTTCAACCAGCGCCGACGAGGGCACCGTAAGAGCTTCTGAAGGAGGCTCCAGTTCGATCGTCGCGCCGCCATACATACCTTCGCGCAACAGGCTGTCCGGGTTCGGCAGGTCAACCTCGACGCGCATCGTTTTTTGTCGCGGATTCTCCGAACTCGCCATGCGCGAGACTTCTCCGACGAAGGTTTTACCCGGCAGCGCGTCGATCTCGATCGTCGCCTTATCCCCCTTGTTCACATACGGGACGTCCGTGTCGGGCACTTGAATGACGTCGCGCATCAAATCGGTACGGGCTACGGTGAGCAAGGGAACAGTGCCCCCTTGGTCAGCGGAAAGGATGAAAGCACCCCGGTGGAAGTGCCGCGCCGTGATCACGCCGTCGTAGGGAGACTTGATATTCGTGTAATCCCACAGCACCTGAGCCTTCTCCAACACGGCTTTTGCGACTTCGACCTCGGCCTTGGCGTGTTCGACGTCGGCCTCGGCCTGCTTCACGCGCGCCTGCGCGGCGTCAGACTGTGCCTGGGCGTTGTCGACCGACGCCTGTGCGGCCTGGAGCGCCGCTTTGGACGATTCGTAGGCGTCCCTCTGCTCGTCTTCGAGCTTTTTTTCGACCGATTGCGACAGGACCAGGCTCTTGATGCGGTCGTATTGGCTGCCGCGATAAACAACTTGCGCCTTGGCCTTCAGCACGTCGGACTCGGATTGCTTGATCATAGCCAGCGACGCCTTGGCCTCGGCGCGCTGCGTAAGCAGCCGAGCCTCGGTTTGTGCCACCGCGCTTTGCGCCCGCGCTAGCGAGGCCTGCGCCTCGTCCACGCCCGCCTTGAGTTCGGGCACGTCGATCGTCGCCAGCAGTTGACCGCGCTTTACGTGGTCGCCGATGTCGACCGATTGCTCACCGAGGTATCCCGAGGTCTTGGCAAACAGGTCGGCATATTCAAAGGCGTGTACGGTGCCCGGCTGCACCGTCTTGCGTCCCAGGCCATGAGGATTGGGCGTCACCACGTCGGCGTGGACCTCGCTGGCGGTGGATGGCGCGGGTGCTGTCTCGGCGTGCTGTTGTGGTGGCTGCGCTGTCGCCGCAGGCGTATTCGCTCTCATCCGCCAGGCGAGCAGCACGACAATCACCAGGCATGCCGCGGCAGCGACCATCGCCAGTCCGCGCGGCGTAAGCCGCGCCTTGGTACCGGAAGCAAGTTTCACTTTAGCGGTCGGCATGCGGGACTACTCCGGAGTACGAGCTAATTACAGGTCGGTGCGTTTCAGGCCATCGCGTGACGTTCCGCAACCGAAAACGGCGGCTGTGCAAAAACGGCACCGCAAACGCTTGCTGCTAACGAGAATGAGGCCGAACTCCACTTTCGGCTCCATCGAGCCGGCCTATCGACGAAAGCGCATGCGCGCGCACAAAACGCATCAACACCGCAAATAAATGCGGTCCGGCGCGGTTTCCAGCGCTGGCACCGTGGGCGGTAGCCTCTGATCCAAGCGAGCGAGATCAGTGCGCGGACGAGCCGGTGCGTGCGTCGTACGCTTACGTAACGCTTGTGAAGAACTCAGTCGCGCGCTGGACGACGCCAGCGCCAAGAACGACTCCTTATTGCGCCGCGGCTTGACGATCGACTTGTACGAAGGAGCCGTCGAGATCGGACGCGGTGTGCGAATCATCAGCCCGGCCGTGCCAAAGCACACCAGGACCGCGAGTATCAACCGTGCTGTCGTAAACCCTTGCTCACCGCGCACAGCGTCACCGAAACGAGAAAGAAAGGAAAGCCCCGGCACGACATATTGTCGCAGCGGCGACCTAGCGCCTCTCTAAACAATCTATTCCCACCTCAGACGGTGGTCAATTTCAGGGCTCGCAGCAAAGCGCCCCCTTATTCCCGATCTGAGGCGCGCGTTCTGCCGGAAGATAAGTGGCTTCGCGACGCGATTTCAGTCCGTCAGAGATAACTTGCTTTTCCGAAAGGATGTTCACGGCTCGTCGTCCGACGGGCCTAAGAAGCAATCTCCGTGCAACCGACGAGTCAAGCAAACAACTAGCGATTAGCAGGCGGCGCAGGCACCCCCTCGATCGCCTCGGTCGTCGCGCCGTCGATCCTCTCCGGCGCCGCCACCGGCGCGGCCATGGGGGGTGGAAACCCCATCGCCACGTACAGGCGGAATTCGGCCTCGTTGTAGGCCACGATGCTCGTGACCAGTTGTTGCCGCGCGTCGACCAGCAAATCGACCATATTCAAGGCTTCGATCGGATGTCCCAGATTGGCGCGCGAGCGCTCGACCTCGCGTCGGAAGCCGTCTTCGGCAGTGGCCAGTCGCACTTGAGCGACTTTCACGGCCCGGAGCTGCGCGGCGGCGTCGGCTTTGGCACTGGCGACTTCATCGCGGATCTGGTTGATGATGATCGTGCGCTCAGCCGTGGCTTCGCCGCGCTGCGCGCGCCGCTGATTGCGCCAGGCGGCGTTCCCGGCGCCGGCGTTTTGCAACGTCCACAGGGCCATCACATCGAAATCCGAGCGGCCGGAAAAGGCGCCGAACAGCGGCGTCACGAACGGGCTGCCGCCGCCAAACGTGCCGCTACTGAACCCCAGGCCAACCGTCGGCAAAAGCGGGCGGATGCGTTCTTGCCGAAACCTTACATCGGCCGCGGCAACTTCGCTCGTCGCGGCCCCCACCTCGGGCCGGTAGCGCAGCGCAATCGAAACCAGCGAGGACAAGCTATCGTTCGGATCGACGACGCTGATCAGTGCCAGAGGCGCCGCAGGGGTGCGCAAGGCCAGCGAAGGATTCAATTGCAACAACTTTGAGAGCTGGGCGGACGCGACCGAGATCCTTCCCTCCGCACCTTGCGATAATCCGCGCAGTTGCAGCGCCGCCGAGCGCACGCGATTGGCGTCGGCGTTGAGCCCTTCGCCGACGCGCGCGAATTCGGCCGTCGGGCGCAGCACCGCCGCCATGTCCAACTCCGAGCGACGATAGGCCGCGAAGGACGCCTCGGCCCCGATAAGCTCCAGGTAGGCGGTCGTCACATCCAACAGAATCGAGTTATACGTCGCCCGAACGTTGAAATTGCTGGCATTCAGATCTTGCTGTGCGGCGAGCGGCATGTAAAACACGTCCGCCAGCGGCGCGAAAATCTGCACAGCCGGGATGCCGATCGTCTCGGCGGCCACGGTGCGCGCACCGCCACCCACGTAAAGTGCCTGCTGCTCGGGCACCGAAAGGATCTGGCCCGAAGACCGCTGCAAATTGCCATTATGGGCGTGGTAGTTGGTACCGGCGTTGAGATTCGGCACCGCGATCACGCTCGCCCGCAGCAGGTTGGCCAGATTCTCTTCGACCACTTGTCGGGCCAGCCCGATGGTTGGATTCTGCCGCGCCGCGAGGCGCCACGCCGAGGCGAAATCGATCAACTGCATTTCGTTTCCGCCGGCGCGGATCGATTCGTACTGCAGGGCCTGGCCGGTGAGCACTGCGTTTACAGCGCTCGCCGGCGCAGCGGGCGAAGTAGGTAGCGGGCCCCGGGCCGGCATGCCGGGCGGAGGCGCAGAAGCGTCGGGCGAAAACACTGGCGGCAACGGACGCACGACCGGCTGAGGAGCACCGCGCATCGCCTCGCTCCCACCCTCACTGTCAGCCGCAGCGGGCAAGCGGGGCGCAAGTACTAGCGCAAGCGCGAGCATCATGCTCAGCGCGCGCTGTCCGCCCGCTCGTCGTCCGGACGATGAATAGGATATGATTCGCGACAAGTTGTTACCGCAGGGCGAGCAACCGGACTGCGTGATCGGAAGCGGGCTGGTGAGGAGGTGGAACGAAGGGGAAGCACGAACGAAAGGCGTTTAGCGCGCCGCCGCAGGCGGCAGTGGGACCGGTTCGGCAGCCGCAGGAGCGGCATCTTGTGCCGGCGCCGCATTCTGGCCTGCTGGTGGATTCGCTCCCGCCGGACGGAGCGCATCGAGTGGCGCAGGACGGGCCAACATCGCGGCGCGCGGCTGCCCCAACGCGCAATACAGATTCACTTGCGCTTCGTTGAAGTCGATGATCGCGTTCAGGTAGTCGACGCGGGCGCGATTCCACAAACGCAAGTTATCCAACGTCTCGATGGGTAATCCTTCGCTATTGCGGGTACGAAGGAAATCCTCTTCGAAACCCGCGCGCCCTATCCGCGCCGCTTGTTCGTTCACGTAAACCTGGGCAAAGCGGGCGCGCGAGATCGCATAGGCCGAGGCGACATCGGCGCGCGCCTGGTTGAGCACGATCAGAAAGCGATAATCGTTCTGGCGCAGCCGAGCCTGGGCGGCGTTGATCAACGCCGCATTGCCGCAACCGCAATTCTGCAAGGGCCAGTACATGATTACGTCGAAGTCGTTGCGGCCGCTGAAATCGCCAAACCTCGGTCCGGTCGGATTGGGTGGAGTGTTCTCAGCCACGATGTTGCTGCCGCCGCCGAACGTACCGGCGCTAAATCCGACCAGCGTCGTCGGCGAAAATGGCAGCCATTGTGTACCGCGAAAGGCGAGAAATGTCTCGCGGATGGCGGCCCGCCGCTCGGCAAGATCCGGACGTTCGAGCATGGCGATGGCGATCAATTCTTGCAGAGGAATCGGTTCCGGCACGAGCGGAATCGGCACGACCCATTCGTCCGTGGCGTGCAGGCGCGTCGACGGATCGAGATTCAACAACTGGCACAGCCGCGCCGAAGCCACGAGCGCATTGCCTTCGGATTCCACCACGTCGACTTCGCGCTGTGCCAGTTCCGTCGCGGCACGGTCGGCGTCGGCCGGACGCCCCTCGCCGACGCGCGCGTAGTCGCGCGTCACCTTCGCGACCTTGGCCGTCTCGTCGCGCATTTGGATGTTCACGGCTCGCAATCCCTCGGCCCGTAACAATTCGTAGTAGGCGTTGCCGACGGCTTGCAGGATGTCGTTATTGGTTTGAAAGTTGGCAAATTCGCGCTCGCGGACGAGCTGGCGGGTTGTCAGAATTCCGAAGATCATGTTCGACGCGTTCACATTCCACTGCACGCCGGGAATGTTCACCGTGCCGGCGGCGACCGCATTGGCACCGGCTCCCACGTACAGCGCACTGCGGCTGACGCGCAGGATGTTGCCGTTGGATTGCTGCAACGGACCTGAATGGGCGTCGAAGTTCGTGCCGGCGTTCAAATTCGGCAGCAGTTGCGCCGCCGCAAATTGACGTATCGCCACGGCTTCGACCACCATCTGTCGCGCCAAGAACAGGTCCGGGTTGCGCAAGCCGGCCAGACGCACCGCGGCGGGCAGATCGATCGGCACGAACTGCGTCGAAAGCAAGGACGGCTGACCGGTGATGCTCCCCGGCGAGGGAATATCGGCCGGCGAGCTGGGGCCGGGTGGTTGCTGGCTCGGATCCGCCGTCGGATTCGGCAGCGGCACGACCTCGGATGCAGGCGCCCGCTGCACGACCGGGCGCACACTGGGCCGTGTCGTCTCACCCGGCGCGGCGGCAAATAGGAATGATCCGTCAAGCGAGCATATTCCCGCCACCAAAGCCACCAGGCGACAAACCCCGGCCGCTCGTCGTCGTGTGGGACGGCGCGAAGACGGTGCGCGCCGGCGCGTCGCGGAAACCAGTGAGACCGATCGCATTCCTTACGCCTTCGTAAATGAGGGCAGGCACAGCATATCGGTAAATATCGGGCCGCTCCGCACATCCGGCATATGCAGTCATTCCGCGCTCCACATGACCGGCACAACCTGAAAACCTTCTGGAAGACTGGGAAAGATCGAGGCGACTTTGACGCGGTCTGACGATGGCACGGCGTGCGCAAACTGCGACGTGTTGTCGTGCGGGCCTCGCCGAATCACCCCGTCGGACAAATGATTAGCCGCGAATGTCGATGCTAGGGCAGAATGTCAAAATGCATCCGCAGTGTTCATGCCGCCCGAGCGGCACCCGAAGGCATGAAAATATGCGTTGGCGGTTATGTTTCGACGTTGGCTTCCGGGCGATTTACTGAGCAGATTGCAGAGATTTCGCAGAGACGCAGCAAGCAGTCCGAAGTTACCCGCGAGTTCGTGGCGCTCAGCTCTTCGATCTGCGTTTATCTGCGAAATCTGTGGACGACTTCTTCATATTCTGCTTCCTTCGCGCAGCCAATCACGAGAAGTGCCAGCGATCACTCGTCGGCCATCGCCCGGCGCCGCCCCTCGGTGACGTCAACCATCGACGCCAGGCCGCCACCGACGAAGAAGAACACGAGCAAGCTCAAGATGGCCAGGTGGGGGCGGCCGGTCCACGCCAGGATCGAGCCGAAGAGAATCGGCCCGGCGAAACTGGTCGCCTTGCTCGACAGATTGAAGAAGCCAAAGAATTCGCCGCTGCGTTTGGCCGGCGTCATCAGACCCATGATCGCGCGGCTCACGCTTTGGATGCCCCCCATCACTAGCGCCAGCACGGCGCCCATGATCCAGAAATGCAACCGCGTGGTGATGAAAAACGCAGCCACGAGCCACCCAATGTAAACGACAATGCAACCCATCAGCGTCTGTTTTTCGCCCAGCTTGCCTGACAGCCAGCCAACGAACAAAGCACCGGGCATCGACACGAATTGAATCATCAGCACGACAAACACTAGTTCGCCGGCGCCGATGTGCAAAACTTCTTTGGCAAACACCGTGGCCTGCGTGATGATCGTGGCCACGCCGTCGTTGTAGATCAGGTAGGCGATCAGGAACAAGAAAAGCACGCGATAATGCCGCACTCCCTTGAGCGTGCCGGCCACTTCGCCGACGGCGCGTTTGGCGGTTTCCACAAGCGACTCCGATCCGGCGCGCGGCTGAACCCGATCGCGCAGCAGCAACAAGGTCGGCAAGCTGAACGCGCCCCACCAAAGCCCCATGATCAGCAGGCCGAGCTTCAGCCGCGGGATCATGATGGCGTCGCGCCCTTCGACTTTGTCCCCCTCGATAGGTCGCAGTCCGAATGCCAGGTTCTCCGGCAGTTCGGCGGCAGGTATCGCCTTGCTCTTCGCCGCGAGCGCTTCTCGATCGTAATTTTTGAACGTGTCTTTCGGCGTCACCCAGATCGAACCGGTCTCGGCACCCGAGTCTGGCGTGCCGAAGTCAAAAAGCAGAGGATGAGCCAATGCTGCGCCTTCGATCCGCACGCCGGCCAAAGAAGCCTGCTCGTCCTGTCCAGGCCCCTTCAGTTGCAGAAGTAACTCGCCCGCCGGCACCGCGACTTTGTGCATGACCGACAGCACCTCGCCGGCACTGGTGCGCTGCGATTCTTCGCGTTTTCCATTGAGCAGCACTTCGACCGGGCCGCGCGCGGCGCGCAGGTCTCCCAGCCACACGGTCACGTCATAATCACCCGGTGGCACGCCGACGGCGAAATCGATCTCGTGGCCGACGACACAGTCCCCTTCGAGATTCGACGGCAAACCCAAGCGGTCTCCGTATTGCACCACCAGCACGCCCACCAGTAGCGCCAGGCCGCCCCCGACATAGCCCATCGCGAAGCCGTAGGCTGAAACGCGATTCATCGACTTTTCGTCGGCGATCTCGGGCAGAAACGCGCAATACAAACCCCAGGCCAACTCGAAGGCAAGGGTTGTCGTGAAAAACAAGCCGACGAATATCCACGACATTTCCACCGGCAAGAAGAACATCGCCACGCTCGCGCCCGCGCCGGCCAGCGTACAGACCGAAAGCCAGAAGCGTTTGCTGGCGTGCGCATCAGCTACTGCTCCCAGCACGGGTGCGATCAGCGCCGCGAAAAAAGTCGAAATGCCGATGCCATAAGCGTAGGCCAGTTGCCCCGGCGGGCCCGGCAATACGACCTGCTGCAAGTACAGCATCAGGATCGTGATCTGGTACGTCGAATAGGCGCTATTCGCCCAGTCGTACATGCTCCAGGCGAAGATCTCGCGCCGCTTCACCGGCCGGCGAGCCGAGGACTTGATCTCGTTCGTACTCAAAGGCAACCGCCCCGACTCTCAATTATGGATCGCAACCGCCAAACCACGGCCGCCGCATTATGGTGCCTTTCCCCTGGACCGGGCAAGGCGGGTTTGTCTCCCGACTTCGGCGGCGCGTTGCCAGTCACGGCACCGCGAAGCGTATTGCGACGGCCCTTTGTCACGACTAGGCTGAAAACCGTAACCACCTGGTGCCGAGCGCATCCGACGCCTCACGCAAATCTCACGATCGATTGCGCTCTCGCGGGTAAATGCCATGACCAGTCGCGGCGTTGCTCGAATTGCTGTTTGCCCCTTGTTTATTGCGGTCGCGATCGCGCAGCCGGGCTGCGGCACCGCGCTCGATACGGCGCCGGCGGTCGGCAACGTTGGGCCGTCGACGGTCACCGTCCAGGTTCAGCACCCGACGCACAAAACACTCGCGCGCACCATCGCGCTGCCGGGCTACACCGAGGCTTTTGCTGAAACACCGCTGTACGCCAAACTCGCAGGTTATGTGGAGAAGCTGAACGTCGACATCGGCGATCGCGTCAGCGGGCCACGCCTGGACGGCGACGGAAAGCTGCTTTCACCCGGGCAGGTACTCGCCCGGCTTTCCGTCCCGGAACTCGACGACGAGCTGGCGCAGAAAAAGGCGCTGTTGGTGCAGGCCGACGCGCACCTCGAACAAGCCCAGGCGCAGATCAAGGTTGCCGAAGCCGCGGTTGCTACCGGCCGTGCGAACGTAGAATCGGCCGCGGCGCAAGAAGAACAATCCATCGCCGAACAGGAGCGTTGGAAAAGTGAATACGGACGGGTCGCTGAGCTGGGACGCAGCTCGGCGGTTCCCCAGAAGCTGGTCGACGAAACAAAGAGCCAGTTTCGCGCCGCCGAGAGCGCCCGCCGCGAGGCCGCTGCTAAGGTGCAGGCCGCCAAAACCGCGCTCATCGAGAATCAAGCGCTCGTCGACAAGGCCCGAGCTGACGAAAAGGCGGCCCAGGCCGCGCGGCAGGCCGCCGAAGCCGATCTGCACCGGACCGAAGCACTCGAGGAATACACGTTCATCCGCGCGCCGTTCGATGGGGTGGTTTCGACACGCAACATTGCCCTGGGCCATTTCGTACAGCCGATCCGTACAACCAAGGACTTGCCGCTCTTGGTCGTGATCCACGCCGATCCGCTGCGCATCTTCGTCGACGTGCCCGAGGTCGATGCTGGCGTGGTCGACGTGGGTGATCGCGTCGTCATGCAGATTCCTGCTCACGACGGGCGTAACATCGAAGCGGCGATCACCCGCACTAGCTGGGCCCTGGATAATGCCACGCGTGCGCTGCGTGCCGAGATCGACATCCCCAATCCCGACGGTCAGCTTCGCCCCGGAATGAAAGCCAACGTGAAGATCGTTCTTGGCGACCAGCACGGAGTCCTCGCCGTGCCGCGCGCCGCTGTCGTCACGCGCGATGGACAGAGCTACTGCTTCCTGGTGCGCGACGGCAAAGCGGTCGAGAGTTCGGTGAACATCGGGCTCGAATCCGGCACCGACGTCGAAATCCAGTCAGGCGTCACGCCCGACGATTTTGTTGTCGTCGCGGACGTGGCGAATTTGAAGAATGGCCAACCCGTCGCAATGGCCAACGATCCGGTAAAGCCTTAGCGTTCACGCGGGTCCGAAAGTCCAGCGATTTGTGCCATGCTATTTCGGCACAGCCGAATAGCATGCTTCGCAGGGGTCATTGCGCGGGAAGTGTCGAAACTAGCGCCCGATCGCGGCGGCCAGTCACGCATCTTCATGCACAAATACGTCCGCAGTGTTCATGCCGCCCGAGCGGCACCCGAAGGCATGAAAATATGCGTTGGCGGTTATGTTTCGACGTTCGCTTCCGGGCGATTTACTGAGCAGATTGCACAGATTTCGCAGATCATAAAAAGCGGTGAATGGAACCGGGCGTTTTCCATCTGCGTTCATCTGCGTAATCGGTGGATGAATTTCTGCAAGCCTCGCCGCCGAGCTTATCTCGAATAGCGCGCGATCGCGTCGCGATTCAACTCGATACCCAATCCTGGGCCCTGGGGAATTCGCAACATCCCCTCGGCGTCGAGCGCAAATGGCGTGCTAAGAATTTCTTCGATGTAGGGGACCCCTGTCTGGAACTCGACCCAGCGAGCGACCGGCAGCGAGGCGACAAGCGCCAGATCGGCCGCTACGCCAACGCCCGTATTCCACCCATGCGGCACGAGCAGCACACCGTGATCGTAGGCCATCCACCCCAGCCGCCGCGCTTCGCCCAGCCCACCGCATTTCGTGACGTCGGGTTGAATGATGTCGAGTGCCCGCTCGGTGATGAAGGGCAAAAAGGCTTGCCGGCGCGTGAGTACTTCGCCACTGGCCACGAGCACCGGCGAACTGGCCCGCAGCTCGCGAAACCCGGCGAGGTCGTCGGGCCGCAGCGCTTCTTCGAACCACACCACGCCATAATCGCCGAGCATGCGAGCTGTCTCGCGCGCCCAGGTCACACCGTGCGGCCAGAACTGTTCACTGCCGCCGGCATCGACCATCAGTTCGACGTCGTCGCCCACGGTGTCGCGCGCGGTCTTGATCAACACCTCGTCGAACTGCCGGCTTACACGGCCAAACGGCCGCCAGCCGAGCTTGATGGCACGAAACCCGCGTGCCCGCTGCGCGAGCAACTTCTCGCGCAACAAGGGCGGATCCTCGAACAGCATCGACGCGTAAGGCTTGATCCGATCGCGATAAACGCCGCCGAGCAGCCGCCCGACGGGTTGCCCCAGCGCCTTGCCGCACAGATCCCACAGGGCGATATCGATGCCGCTGATCGTGTGCTCGACGGAACCGCCGCGCCCCAGCCAGAACATCGACTGCCGCAGTTTTTCGGCCACGCGGTCGGGTTCGAGCCCGCTTTCGCCGATCAAATGCGGCCGCAACAGTGCCAGCGATCCTTCGACGAGTGCTTGCGTCGTATAGCAGCTGCCGATGCCGCTGATGCCCTCGTCGGTGTGCACCTCGACCAGCGTGTTGTATTGCACGTTGGGATCGGTGCCCCCCGGCCAGCCATGATCGTGGGTAGCGCCGCCCAGGGCGATCGTGACGACTTCAGTGATTTTCATGTGTCGAGCTGCGAGTTTCGTCGCTTATGCAAATGCCTTCTCACGGGCCTTTCTTGTCCGGAAGATTCTCGGACAGCGCCCGTTGTAACAGCTTTCTTTCGCGAGGATACTCAGAGCGGAGCGACCTTCGCAAGTTCATCGCCCACGGCCAAGAATTCCAACTCGAGGGCAATCCGATGACCAGCCGCGCCGCGACCGAATATCGTTACGAAAAGCTGACCTGGCCCGAGATCAACGACGCGGTGGAGATGGCCAAAGTCTGCATCCTGCCTTGCGGCGCCGTCGAGCAGCACGGGCCGCACTTGCCGCTGGACGTCGACCTGATCTGCCCAACGCAGATTGCCCTGGGCGCCGGGCGGGCGGCGCCCGACAAGGTGCTCGTGCTGCCCACCGTGGCCTACGGCTACACCGGGCACGTGATGGACTTTCCCGGCACGATCAACAACGATTTCGAGCACTTCATGCACCACGTGCTCGACATCACCAAGTCGCTGGCCTATCACGGCTTCAAAAAGATCGTGCTACTCAACGGTCACGGCTCGAACATGCCAAACCTCGACCTGGTCGCGCGGCGCACGAACCTGGAAACCGACGCCGAGTGCATTCTGGCGGCCTGGTGGAATCTGCTGACGGTTGACAAGGAGTTCCTGCCGCGTTGGCGGCAGAGCAAATTCCCCGGCGGCTGCGCACACGCCTGCGAGTTGGAAACGTCGCTGTATCTATATCTCGACGGCGACAACGTGCGGAAGGACCGCATTGAGGACGGGGAGATCAGCTTCAACCAGGAGAACAGCCCTTTCAATTGGGTCGACTTGTTCGCGGCCGGTCCGGCGACACTGATTTCTTGGACCAGCAGCTATTCGGATTCCGGCGTGCTGGGCCAGGCAAAATTGGCCACGGCCGAGAAGGGACGCGAAGCCTACGAAGAGGCGGTCAAGCAACTGACCCGCTTCGTGAACTACTTCCACGGCCGCCGCGCCGACCGCCGCCTGGACCGCCACCGCCGCCCACCGACCATGCCGATGCCGTGGGGACAGCGGCCGATCAAGTGAGCGAGTGGAAGGGTTTTGTGTCCCGCATTTCTTCTCCGTGCCTCCGTGTCTCCCGTGGTGCATCTCTTCTCTATAAAGCTTTCTCCGCGTTGCGGGCTCGCACCTCGGGAAGCGGGTAATCGATGATCGCCAGGCCTTCCTGCCCCGCAAGCTCGCGCAGACGGCGCCAGCCGCGCGTGACGAGGATTTCGCGCTCGCGCACGTAGGCCGGATCAAGCGAGCGCTTGTCGAACGCCCCCTCGGCCGCAACCGGGACAAACTCGTCGTCGACGATGAACTGCGCGAGCGCCGGGTTGCAGCGGATGTGCCGCTCGGCCGTGGTGTGCAGCGTCTCGGGATCGATCATCCCGATCACATAGCGCAGGTAGAGATCGCTATCGGTGATCTCTTCGACGTCGCCGCCGCAAATGTCGCACAGATAGCCTTCTTCGCATTTGGCCATGAATAGCGGGCAGTGGGCAGCAGGCGGAGGGCAGTACGAGTAATCAGTAGTCGGTAGTCAGCAAGCGCGAGCAGCTTGGCTGGGCTTTCTTCACCGTCCTCTGCCCGCCGCCCTCTGCCGACTAATTACAGTCCCAGCACGTCATTGATGCCGTAGAGGCCGATTGGCTTGCCAACCAGGAACTTCGCGGCCGCGAGCGCTCCGTGGGCGTAGCAGTCTCGGTTCGTCGCGCGCACGGCGATTTCCAGTGTCTCGCCCATGAGGCCGAAAATAATTGTGTGCTCGCCCGGGTTGTCGCCGGTGCGAATCGCGTGGTAGCCGATCTCGCCGTGCGGGCGTGCGCCGGGTCGTCCTTCGCGGCCGTGCTGCGCGTGCTCTTGTCCCATGATGCCGGCGATGATCTCGCCGAACTTGAGCGCGGTCCCGCTGGGGGCGTCTTCCTTGAAGCGATGATGCCGCTCAATGATCTCGACGTCGGCACCCGAGGTATGATCCTTAAGCGCGCCGGCGGCTACGCCGGACAGCTTCATGGCCAGGTTCACAGCCATGCTCATGCTGGGAGACCAGAGCAGCGGAATTTTCGTGGCCGCCGCTTTGACCTCGGTCAGTTGCTCGGCCGATAGGCCCGTCGTTGCGACGACCAGCGGCACTTTCTTTTCGCAGCAGACTTTTGCGATCGCGAGCGTCCCGGCGGGGCCGGAAAAATCGATGACCACGTCCGCCGGCACGTCGAGCTTATCTTTAAGTTCCACGCCAAGCGGGCCAGCCCCGGCGATCGCGCCGGCATCCTGGCCCACCTGCGGATGACCCGGCCGATCGATAGCGGCCACGATTTGCAAATCGGTAGAAGCTGCGGCCAGCGCAATCAAACGCTGCCCCATACGACCAGCGGCTCCGTGAATGGCAAGGCGAATCATAGTAGGCAGTCGGCAGAGGGCAGAGGGCAGTTAACAAAAGCAGACAAATCGGCCGTAGGCAGAGGCTATTTCGCGGGTGAGCAAGAGTTCTTCGCTGCCTGCTGCCCACTGCCGACTAACTATAAAGTTGTATCGCTTTGACGATTTCGTCGAAGTCGTTCGGCACGGCCACGGCGCGATTGGCATAGGCGGCGCGCTGCACGCCGCGGCTCCCCAGCACTTCGTTGAACTTGTCCTGGTCCGTGGTGTGATAGGCGACCGTGGCCGTCGGGTCCTTCAGCTGGTGACCGGTGAGGATGCAGACGACGCGTTCATTGGCGCCGATGATTCCTTCGTGCCGGAGCAGTCGCGCGCCGGCAACGCTGGCGGCGCTGGCCGGTTCGCAGCCTAGCCCGCCCGCGCCGACCTGCGCCTTGGCGTCCATGATCTCCTGGTCCGAGACCTCGCGAACAACCCCGTCGCACGTCTCCAAGGCTCGCAGGCACTTGTTCAAGTTCACGGGCCGATTGATCTCGATGGCACTGGCGATGGTCGATGCCCGGCGCCCGGCCTGATCGAGCTCGGCGTAATACTTGTCGGTGACTTCGCTGTTCGGCGCGCCGTCGTTCCACCGCAGGCCGCGGCGATCGTACAGCTCGTACAGCGTGTTGGCGCCGGCCGCGTTGATCACGGCCAGCCGCGGCACGCGATCAATGAGCCCGATCTCGCGCAATTCGGCAAAGGCTTTGCCGAACGCGCTCGAGTTCCCCAGGTTGCCGCCCGGTACCACGATCCAGTCGGGCACTTGCCAGCGCAGGCCTTCCAGCACCCGGTACATGATCGTCTTTTGCCCTTCCAGGCGGAACGGGTTGACGCTGTTGACCAGGTAGATGCCCAGCTCGCGCGACGCCTCTTTGACGCGAGCCATGGCATCGTCGAAATCGCCCGCGATCTGCACGGTGAGCGCGCCGTAATCGAGCGCTTGCGACAGCTTGCCGTAGGAGATCTTGCCCGAGCCGATGAAGATCACGGCTTTCATCAGTTTCGTCACCGAGCAATAGGCTGCCAGCGAGGCGCTGGTATTGCCGGTCGAAGCACAGGCCGCGCGGCTGGCCCCGATACTGCGGGCGTGCGTGAACGCCGCCGACATGCCGTTATCTTTGAAGCTGCCCGAAGGGTTCATCCCCTCGTATTCCAGGAACAGCCGGTCGGGCTGCAGGCCGACGAAGCGGGCCACCGAGGGCGCCGATTGCAGAAGCGTTTGCCCCTCGCCGATCGTTACCACCTGCGACTGTGGGGCAAAC
>DASZWQ010000123.1 GCA_035546535.1 Pirellulales bacterium
GGGTCATGCCCGAAACCTTGATGGCGCCATAGGCGGGTCCGAGCATGACGGTGCCGTCGGCTTCGACCGGGAAGGGGCCGGCGATGTTTTGGTCGGGTAGCGTTCCGAGGACGAAGATTTCCAGGGTATCCAAGGGCTCGACATGGTAGGGGGGCTTGGGGACCACCTTCACCGCATCGATCAAGAGAACGTCCGGGGGCTCGATGACGTAGGTGGGTAAGCTGATCTTGGTCAGCTCGCGAGGGTTGGGCCCTCCCGGCGGAAGCTGCGACATGAGAACCTGATTGCGCGTCAGGCGGCAGCCCCCGGCGGCGGCCAATACCAGCACCGCCAGCGAGACGCAGATCGATCGAGCAATGACGCCACGCAGGGGCATGCGGAAAGGCTTTCCTGGTGCCAGGGGTCAAACGCCCAGAACCGGTCGCTCATCACGCGCTCACAAAAGCGCGCCGTCACGGCCCGCTTGGACGCCGCCCTCACCCCCCCGCGAGAACCCGGCTTCCATACAGCCCCTACCATCGGCATTCCCAGAACTTTCCTGAACTCTTTCCCCGCTTTTTGCAAACGCACAGATTCCGATTTCTGAGATCGCAAGAATCGGCACAAAATGCGTCATTTGCGCTAACACCAGAAGGTCCCGCAACGTCACGACCGTTACGAGCTGAACGCCGTCGCTACAGGATCATGCGTCCTAAACACAACAAGGGGGGAATCTGTTTGACAGCATTTTTCGACGCGGATATCGTGACATCAAGACGCAGTCGCAAGCCCAATTCAAGGCCCCAAAAACGTCGATGCCCCGTGCGCTTCTGGGCATGACGGCCGGTCCGATCAAGATGGCGGACAGGGGAGTTACGTGCCATTCGGCAACATCGGGTGGTCCTGAGAGCATCGTTGCTCGACAGCGGCCCGAGCGGATTGCGGCCCGCAGTCTACAAGATCGGAACTATGACGACGCCGCTTCGATTGCATTTGGCGCCACTGGCCGGTGGGCGGTTGCGAACGCATGGGCGACCAGGCGAATCGAGCGTGCATGGTCAGTAAATATCACACGCGATTCGCGACCTGGTAACAGACAGCACGCGTATCGCGAGTAGCGTAACAACACCTGGGACAAGCAGCTTACGATGGCGAACGAATCCTTCCTGTCGCAATTCGAAATACGTAAGGATCAGCAACGCCCTATCGCCATCCTGGCGACCCTGGTCGTGCTGCTGATCGTGGTCTATTGGAACACGTTACGCACCATATCCACGGTGTGGAACACGCCCGCCTATTCTCACGGCTGGCTCGTGCCGGTTTTCGCCGCCGTTCTGCTGTGGATGCGCCGCGAACCGATTCAAGATGCACCGCCGCAGGCCCGCTGGGCGGGTGTCGGCCTGTTGGCGTTCGGTTTGGCTTTCCGCATGATCGGCGGGTACTACGCCTACCCTTACATCGAGATGATCTCCCTACTGCCTTGCTTGTTCGCCATTTTCTTGATAGTCGGTGGATGGCCGCTGTTACGCTGGTCGGGTCCTGCACTCGCCTTCCTGGTTTTCATGTATCCCTTGCCCGGCGCGGTCGAACGGAATCTGCTTGATCCGTTACAACGCGTGGCAACCATTTGCAGTACCTATGCGCTGCAGACGATGGGCGTGGCCGCACATCGTTCCGGCAACCACATCATTCTGGGCGAGCTCCGTTTGGGCGTGGTGGACGCTTGTAGCGGGCTGCGCATGTCGACCATCTTTCTCGCCCTGGCCGTGGCCATCACGCTGGTCACGGTGCGCCCTTGGTGGGAGCGCATTACCATCATTCTTAGTGCCGTGCCGATTGCACTTCTCGTAAACATCATTCGCATCACGGTGACCGGCATTCTGCATAAAACGGTAGGCACGCAGATCGCGGACGCGGTATTTCATGATCTGGCGGGCTGGATCATGATGCCCATGGCGATGGGCTTCCTGTTCCTGGAATTGCAATTGTTGCAGCATCTGTTCATCGAAGACGAAGAAAAGGGCCCCGTCATGGTCGGTCCCACGTCGCGTGGCGGAATCCCCAGTCCCGGTCTCCGTTAGAAACCGATTCGAGCGGGAATAGTGACTCAAAAGACGAGCAACATGAGAGTGCGATACAGCAGCGACACGGATCCAAACGGTCTCGAAAAATGAGGTGAAGGTTAACGAGGCACACAGCTACTCGTCATACACGGCCAAGCACGTTTTCCCGCCGGGACGGCAGGACGTGAATTGCGTCGGTGCCCCGACACGCTCAACGCGGCAAATCGCAGCATGGAATGCCAAGAAACCGCATCGCGATCACAACTTTGGAGAGTTTCTCGGTGTCTACGACTCGCAACTCAGATACAGCCGCGACTAACACGATTCCTGCTCCTCCCGATGAACAGCAGGGGGGCGATCTAGTTCCCGTTAGTGGCAGCTTTCCGGTCGCACCCTATGCGGGTGCGCCTTGGCAGCTCGCCGTCGGCGGCCGCCCAGAATTGCTTTCGGCGGCCCCGGATCCTATGTCGATGCTGCGGGCCTTTCGGCGGCGCTGGCAGTTGGCAACCGGCCTGGGCATTCTGGCGGCGCTCGGCGCGATGTCCGCGGCCTGGTTTCTGATTCCACAAAAAGGGCAGGTGATTGCCTACGTGCAAGTCATGCGCGCTCCGGAGACCATGACCGCCAAGGCAGGCGCGGCTGACGCGCACGAATTCTTGACCTTTCGGCAAACAACGATCGAAACGATGAAGAGCAAGCCGCTCCTGACCCGGGCGATCCGCGATCCGTCGATTTCCCAACTGCCGATTATCAAGAAACAAACGGACCCCGTGGCATGGCTACAGGATCAGTTGGGGATGAAATACCCCAACGACGCGGAACTGCTGCAAGTGACGATGAGCGGCGAACCGGACGAGATTCCGCAGGTCGTCAAGATCGTCGACGCCGTGATCGCCGCGTACTTCAAGGAAGTGGTCGAAAAGGGCATCACGGATCGCAGCAAGAAAGAGGCAAAGCTGCGGGACCTGCTGCAGCAAAAGACCGAGGAACTGCTCCGTGACATGCACGATGTCGAACGGTTGCAAAAGTCGATCGGGGTGCTGGATCAGCAGGCGGCCGCCACGCATGCCGGCTTGATGCAGCAGCAGTTGGGGGTGGTCAATAACTCGCTGTTCTCCCACACTGCACAGCAAGGCAACCTGGAAGTCGAGATCGACAAATACAAGCTCGACATCGAGTTGGCCCGGGACCCTTCGGCACGTGAAGCGCGCGCCGAAGAAGAGATGCACAAAGACGAGAAGTTGCGAAAACTGGAAGAGCAACGTAGCGACCTGGAGCTGAGCATCGCCGAGGCCAAGACGCAAATCAAGAACAAGGACAACCCGACGCTCAAGCGCCTATTGAAGAGCCTGGCCGTCGTCGAAGAGAAGGTCGAGTTGCGGCGCGACGAATTGTTGAAGCGGTTCTCCGACTCCAACGAAGCCATCAAGATCAAGGAATACGAGGGCAAACAACGATCGACGGAAAGGCATCGGGACAGCGTCGCGCAACAGATCGAGGAACTCAAAAATCAAAAGAAAGAACTTGAAGAGCAGCTCAAGACGATGACGCGTGATACGGCCGAATTGGACAACAAGAAACAAAGGGTCAAAGCGCTGCAGCATCTCGTCGACGAGCTCAATAGCGACCTCTATAAGATTTCGGTGGAAAAATCGGCTCCCCCGCGCGTGCAAAAGCTCGACGACGCGATCCCTCCCGGCGAGAGCAGTATCAAGCGCAAAATCGGCCTGGTAGGCTTCTGCGGCTTCGCGGCCTTCGCGATGGTGGGCTTCGTTGTCGCCTTTTTCGAGTTCCAGGCCCGGCGCATCAGCTCCTCAACGCAATTGAGCGACGGCTTGGGGCTGCGTGTCGTCGGGGCACTGCCCTCGGTCACGCGCCCCGGTCGCAAGGCACTGGCGGCGGCCAACGGCGATTTGAATCGTCTGCTTGTCGAATCCATCGACACGGTGCGCACGAACCTGATCCACAGCGCGGTTTCCGAGCCGATGCGCGTGGTGATGATCACCAGCGCCTCGGACCGCGAGGGTAAGACGACGGTCGCCAGCCAGTTGGCGGCGAGCCTGGCCCGTTGCGGACGGCGCACGTTGCTGGTCGACGGAGATCTGCGGCGTCCCTCGGCGCATAAGCTGTTCGAATTGCCGCTGGAACCCGGCGTCTGCGAAGTGTTGCGGGGCGAGGCCGAGGTGGACGACGTGATCCGACCCACGCGCGTCGCCGGTCTATGGATGATCTCGGCGGGCCAATATGACTTGGAAAGTATCCAGGCGTTGTCGAAGGAAGGCGTCGGCGAAGTTTTCGACGTTTTACGGTCGCGTTTCGACTTCGTCATCGTCGATTCGGCGCCGGTGCTCAGCATCGCCGACGCGTCGTTGATGGGCCAAAACGTCGATGCGGCCATTTTGAGTGTCATGCGCGAAGTAAGCCAGGCCGTCAAGGTGCATGAAGCCAGCGAGCAGTTGCGCTCGGTGGGCGTGCACGTGCTCGGTGCTGTCATGAACGGTGAACGGACAGAAGCGACGTATCGGGCTTATGCCGCCCATACCTGAACGTAAACATTCCATCCACTGCGACCGACGCGCCGCAATCACGCGCTGTTCGGACGACCGAGCTTAATTGGGAAAAACATGAAGACCTATCTCGCGCCCGCGTGTGCGGCCCTGTTGATCATTAGCACCGGCCTGGTGCGCGCCTATTGGGGAGGGGCTTTCGGTGCCGGCAACGACAAGGAGATCCTGCAGCTCTTTGCCGACCGCCTGACGAAAGTACCCATGAAGGTCGGAGATTGGGAAGGCGTCGAACAGGAAGAAATGGACCCGCGCGAGCGCGAGGTGGCCGAGGCGGACGCGTCCTTAGGGCGCAGCTATACAAACCGCCTGTCGAGCAAGGTGGTCAATGTCTCGCTCGTGAGCGGCCGATTCCGCGGTGTGGCCCAGCACGTGCCGACACAGTGCTACGTCGCGGCCGGCTACCAGATGATGAATCCGGAGATTCAATACGACATCGAAACCGACGTCGGACCGGTGAAGTGCTACACCACGGTGTTCAAGAAGGACGAACATACCGGAACTACCTATTTGCGCGTCTTCTGGACCTGGAGCTATGACGGTAAGTGGATCGCTCCGGACCTCCCGCGTGTCGCCTTGGTGGGACAGCCCGCCCTGTACAAGATGTATTTCATTGAGGTCATCCCCATGCCGGGACAGCCGATCGAACAAACCGCATCGGTTGACTTCGTACGCACTTTTATCCCTGAAGCGAACGCCGTCCTTTTCCCCGATCAATCCAATTCCGCTTCGGAACCTTCTCCCACCGATGAGTCCGCTGCCGCACCGGCTGCTGGCTGAGATTCGGATGGTCGGCCCGCCTGCTACGATCGGGCGGCCAGCCGAGAGTCCGCGCACACGGTGGCGGCCCGAAATCCCTTTCTCACAGAATCGTCAACTGTTGTAGCCTTTGCGGCGGTGGTGGCGTTGCACAACGACAACGCCATGAGGCCCCAGGGCCACCCGCGGCTATTGTGCTGTTTTCAATAAATCCGTTGCAGCCCGTTCACACCCGCCGCTTGGGCCGTAAAATCGTACCGATCGTCCGCGCGACCGTCTAAATCCAATCGAGGCACGGGGTTTGCCATTACCGCAGGGCTGAACCGAGCCATGACGCTCAGCGGAGCGTTCGAAGCCGATTTCGGCCCGGCTTATTAATGGGTGTCTGTCACCCACGGGAACGGAGTGCGCGCAGCGCGCTCCCCAACTTGGATCGTTCTCAATTCGTTCGCCGCAATTAAACTCGATTTTCACATCACTCGCAGCCCTCGAGATGTAGCGTATGACGACTCCGTCCGCTCCTGCCGCTAACAAGAACTGGCTGTTCGTTGACGCCGGCAAGAAGGTTCCTCTGGCCAAGGCCTGGTTCGATGAATCCGAGCCGGCCGCGGCCGCCGAAGTCGTGCGCTCCGGTTGGCTCTGCCAAGGTCCGAAGGTCGCGCAGTTCGAAGAAGAATTCGCCAAAACGATCGAAGCGCGCCACGCCATTGCGGTCTCGAATGGATCGATCGCGCTATTGGTCTGTTTGCAGGCCATGGGAGTGGGGCCGGGCGACGAAGTGATCGCTCCGAACATGACCTTCATTTCGTCGGCCACCGCGGCGATGGTGCTGGGCGCTCGGCCCGTTTTATGCGACATCAATTCGACCAACTATTGCATCGACGTTGATCGGTTGGCCGCGCTGATCACGCCCCGGACCAAGGTCATCGTGCCCGTCCATTATGCGGGCCAGTCCGCGGACATGGGCCCGATCATGGACCTGGCCAAGAAGCACAACGTGCAGGTTCTGGAAGACGCCGCCGAAGCGCATCTGGCACGCTACAACGACGAGAAATTCGCCGGCACGATCGGTCAGATGGGCATCTTCAGCTTCACCCCCACCAAGCCGATGACGACCGGCGAAGGCGGCATGATCGTCACGCAGGACGACCACCTGGCCGAACAATGCCGGCTGATTCGCAACTTCGGCGATTCCGGAAAATTCCAGTGGGATTTGCTGGGCTTCAATTACCGCTTGAACGAGGTGGCCGCCGCGGTCGGTATCTGCCAGCTGCGCAAGCTGAAAAAAATCATCGACATGCGGCGCGAAAAGGCGCTTCGTTACGACCAGCAATTTGCCGAGGAAGAGGCCATCATCCGGCCCTGGCGCCGCTCGATCGAGGACATCAACTACCAGCTTTACACCGTGCGATTTCGGCTCGATTTGCTCGATGTCGGCCGCGATCAAATTGCCGACGAGTTGGCCGAATTGGGGGTCGCGACGCGGCTCTATTATCCGTCGCTTCACAAGCAAAAAGTGTTCGCGCCCTTCGGCCCGTTCGACGATCGCGACTTCCCCAACTCGCTGGAATTCGAACGATCGGCCTTGTCGCTGCCGATTTTCACGGGCTTGACGCAGGACGAGCAGGACTACGTCAGCGCGTCGCTGCTAAAGGTCGTGCGACATCATCGCAAGTGACGAGAGATCGCACAAAGACAATCTCAGATTATTTGGTTAACAAGCGAGCGGAGTGCCGGCCCACCTGCCCATACAAGCCGGCCAACAGCGGCCGAGTCGTGCGTAGCTGCTCGCTCAGGTTTTAGGAGTGCTGAATGATTACAGGCAAGAAGATCTTGATCACGGGCGGGGCCGGCTTCATCGGCACGCACATGGCCGAGCGTCTCGTCGAGCGGAACGACGTCACGCTCTTCGATATCGACCTCAATGGCGCGCTGACCTACAGCCGGCTGGCGAAGGACAGCCGAGTCCGCAAGGTGCAAGGAGACGTGCGCGACGCCGCGGCCGTCCAGGAGGAGGTATCCCGCTGCCAGATCCTGTTGCACTATGCATCGATTCTCGGCGTGCGGAAAGTCATCGACCACGCCCGCGACACGATCGATACCGTATTGATCGGCACGCGAAACGTGCTGGAAGCCGCGCGGCACAATCCGAAGATCGAGCGGATCGTGAACATCTCGACGAGCGAAGTGTACGGCAACGTCATGGATGCTCGCGAAGGTGCCAACTGCCTGGTCAGCACGGCGAATGATGCCCGCGTTTGCTATGCATCCAGCAAACTAGCGGCGGAACATATCGTGTGGGCCTACCATCGCGATTTCAAGATGCCCACCGTGATCGTCCGACCGTTCAACATCTTTGGACCGATGCGCAAGACCGATAACGCGGTGGGGCGTTTCTGCGTTCGCGCCGTGGCAAACAAAGACGTGACCATGATCGGCGACGGTAGCCAGCTCCGGTCGTGGTGCTATATCGACGACTTCTGCGATGCCATGATGGGCTGCATCGAATCGGAAAAGGCGATCGGCGAAGATTTCAACATCGGCAATCCGGTCACCGCGGTCACGATCTACGATTTGGCCGCGCGGACCATTCGGCTGGCCAAAAGCAGCTCGAAGCTCACGACGACCGCCCACACGTTCAGCGATATCGGCGTGCGTGCCCCCAGCTCCCAGAAGGCCCGCGAGCTGTTGGGCTATAGTCCGAAGTTCGATCTGGATGCTGGCTTGCTACCCACCATCGACTGGTACCGCCAAAACCTGGACGATTTCCGCGACTGGCTATAGAAGGGGCTGGTCATGCCCCGACAGCAAGCGCCCGTGCTGGCGTCGGAACGAGTCGTCCATATCCCCTAGCTTATTAATTATTAATTTTCATTGCTTTTTTCTGGCGCCCCCGACACAATTGACCTCGAAGAGGGCAATTCGGGGTTGCTCGATCGGGCTAACGATGCGCATGTCCCGCACATCTTTCGCGATCGCGTTTCCCCCTAGCGTACGATGGCCGCTCGCGTCTCAAAAGGACCTTGCGCGCCATTCCGCTTTGCGCCAACAACCGCATCGAAGTTGCACCCAGGAGGAACAGGCGTGAACTCTTCGAAACTGCGTTTCACCACCGGTACCCTGCTACGGATGGGCGCCGATACGGTGATGATTCATGCCGCGGTGGCGGCCGCCCTCGGCTTGCGTTTATTCTCGTTGGTGGCTTTTGGCCCTGCGCGGACCGCTGTCGACAACAACGCGGATTTCTGGCGACTTTTCAGCCATTTCTGCACGTCCGTCTGGCCACTGACGGCGGTGTGCCTGGTAGTTTTCTACCTAAGCGGCTTTTACACCTATGGGCGCGCCTACCAGAGTCGCTACAAGGCTCTGATCGTGGCCCAAGGCGTGACGTTGGGCTTTTTGATCTTTTCTTCGCTGTCGTATCTATTCAGTGGCGCAGGCTTTACTCTACCTCGAACGGCTTTGGTTCTGTCGTGGCTGTTTTGCCTGCTGCTGTTGGTCGGATCGCGCATCTGGACCACCCTGTGGGCCACGATCGTCAGCCCGGAGCGCGAGGCTGTTGTCAAGAATCTACGCGGCGAACGACGCGTGCTGGTCATCGGCGGCGGCGGATATATCGGTTCGGCCTTGTTGCCGAAGCTCTTGGAAAAAGGTTACCACGTCCGCCTGCTCGATCTGCTGATCTTCGGCGACGATCCGATTCGTCACGTGCTCAATCATCCCCGGCTGGAGGTGCGTCGCGGAGACTTCCGGCACGTGGAACAGGTGGCTGACGCCCTGCGCGGCGTCGATTCGGTCGTGCATTTGGGCGCGATCGTCGGCGATCCGGCTTGCAATCTCGACGAAGAGTTGACGATCGAAGTCAACCTGACCGCCACGCGCATGATTGCCGAACTGGCCAAGGCGTCCGGCGTGCAGCGTCTCGTTTTCGCCAGCACGTGCTCCGTCTACGGAGCAACCGAAGAAATGCTCGACGAGCGGAGCATCGTCAAGCCGATCTCGCTGTACGGCCACACGAAGCTGGCTTCGGAGCGAGTGCTGCTGTCGATGGCAAACGATCAATTCCGCCCGACGATCTTGCGGTTCTCGACGATTTACGGGCTTTCCGGCCGCACGCGGTTCGACCTGGTCGTCAACCTGCTGACTGCCAAGGCAAAGCTGGAAGGAAAGATCACGGTCTTTGGCGGCGATCAATGGCGGCCGTTCGTACACGTCGACGATGCGGCGTTGGCGGTGGCCACCGTGCTCGAGGCTCCCGAAGAAATCGTGGCCAACCAGATCTTCAACGTCGGCTGCAACGATCAAAACTACACCATCCAGCAAATCGGCGAGATGGTTCACGAATGCGTGTTCTCCGCCGAGTTGATCGCCAATTCTGGCGACACCGATAAGCGCAACTACCGCGTCAACTTCAACAAAATCCGCAACCAGCTCGGCTTCACCCCACAGTGGACCGTGCGGCAGGGTATCCAGCAGGTTTTGGACGCCATCGCCAACGGCGAGATTTCCGACTACGCCGACAGTCGCTACTCCAACGTCAAATTCTTGAGCGAGAAGAAATCGGTCGTTCGCGACAATTGGGCGCACGAGTTGGTAAAGGTCATCGCCTCGCAATAGTCAACTCTTGCCAATTTACCGCGTGCGCCGGGTTTGCCGGCGCCGGGCGAGGCCGCCATCTTCACACACGTCCGCGGCCCAATTCACTCGTAACTGCGCCGCACGACCGCCTGTTTCCGTCGCCATCGCCAGTACATGCGTCTGCTCCTGATTCATCAGTATTTCGCCGGCCCTACCGAGCCCGGCGGAACCCGCCATTACGAGCTCGCGGCGCACCTCGTGCGTCAAGGGCACGAGTGCACGATCGTCGCCAGCACGATTAATTTCTCTTCGGGCAAGCGCGTCGTCGAAGGGCGCGGGCTGGTCGTCGAACAGAACATCGATGGCATTCGCGTGCTGCGCGCTTACACCTATCCGTCGTTGCACCGCAGCTTTACCTGGCGCGTCGTCGCCTTGGTCAGTTTCATGTTCACCTCGGTGTGGGCAGCGCTGCGGGCCAAGAATATCGATCTGGTGATGGGAACTTCGCCGCCGCTGTTTCAGGCCCTTAGTGCCTGGTTCGTGGCCGCCGTCCGTCGCCGGCCGTTGCTGTTGGAGATTCGCGACCTGTGGCCCGAGTTTGCCGTCGACATCGGCGTCCTTACCAATCCCCTGCTGATCAAGATGGCGCGGTGGGTCGAGAATTTCCTGTATCGGCGGGCCACCCATCTGCTGGTGAACTCGCCGGCCTATCGCGACTACTTGCTGGCCAAAGGCGTGCCTGACAGCAAAATCAGCGTGATCGCCAATGGCGTCGATCCCGAGATGTTCACACCCGAAGCCGACGGCAAGTTCTTCCGCGAGGAGCTGGGGGTTAGCGACAAGTTCGTCGTCACTTACGCCGGCGCCCTGGGAATGGCCAACGACATCGAGACCATACTTCGCGCCGCTGTTCGCCTGCGCAGCGAAACCAGGGTGCGGTTTCTCCTGGTCGGCGACGGCAAAGAGCGGCCGAATCTCGAAGCCAAGGCTAAACAATTCGAGCTGGCCAACTTGCAGTTCGTGGGCTCGCGATCGAAGGCCGAGATGCGCGCCGTGCTCGCCGGCTCGAACGCCTGCCTGGCCACGCTCAAGAACATCCCCATGTTTCGCACGACTTACCCCAACAAGGTATTCGATTACATGGCGGCCGGGCGCCCGACGATTTTGGCCATCGACGGCGTGATCCGGCAGGTTGTCGAAGCGGCCGGCGGTGGCATTTTTGTCGAGCCGGGGAACGATCGCGCATTAGCCGCCGCGGTGCAGGCCTTGTGCGACGATCGCGAGCGCTGCCGCGCCATGGGCATGGCTGCGCGACGCTACGTCGTCGAGAATTTTAATCGCCACCGCCAGGCCGAGGATTTTGTCCGGCTCTTGGAGCGATTGGCAAACGGATCACCGACGGAACATGAACCGCCTGTACCAGAAGTTCGGGAAACGTGCGTTTGATCTGGCGGTGGCCCTACCCGCTTTGATCCTGGCCAGCCCCCTGATTGCGCTAGTGGCGATCCTGGCGCGGTGGCGGCTGGGAGCGCCGGTCATTTTCCGGCAAGAGCGACCGGGGCAGCACGGTCGGCCGTTTGAGTTGTACAAGTTCAGGACGATGACCGATGCGCGCGACAGCGCAGGCAACTTGCTCCCCGACGCCGAGCGACTGCCGCCGTTTGGAATTTTTCTGCGCCGCGCGAGTCTTGATGAGCTGCCTCAATTATGGAATGTCGTCCGCGGAGACATGAGCCTGGTGGGGCCGCGCCCCTTGATGATGCGTTATCTCGGGCGCTATTCCGCCGAACAGTTCCGCCGGCACGACTGCTTGCCAGGCATTACCGGCTGGGCCCAGGTTAATGGACGCAACGACATTTCCTGGGAACGCAAGTTCGAGCTGGATGTGTGGTACGTTGATCATTGCAGTTTGTGGTTGGACTTGAAGATTCTGTGGCTGACCGTGTTAAAGACCATGCGGGGCGTAGGCGTTAGTGCCACGGGTCATGCTACGGCGCCCGAGTTTGAAGGGACCAAAGAATTACAAGCGCGGAATTAAGCTGGTCGTAGGCATTGCTTTCCCGCTAGCCGACGGTTAGGTATAGGCGAGCGAAGGAAGCGGCGGCATACAGTTGATGCTGTTTCGCCGTGCCAGGAGCGTGGGGCTTGTCGAGGGGCCGGTTGGGGGCTCGTTGGGACTGTTCGGGATTCCACGAGTTACGAATTTCCGAATTCCGCTGTCAAACGCATCCGTCGCGTCCGGTAGCGCGCTGCGATGCAGGGGAAAGGCAAGCGGATTCGGTTTAGCAGGCGGACGTGTTGAACGCCGCCCTGGGATCGTTCGCGCCTGCGCGCGCCGTGCGACTCCCGCTCTTTGCGCGAGACTTGTCAAAAGATGCGTACATTTCCAACGGTTTCTCTCCACCAGGGAACGTGTGAGAAACCGTCGATGAATCTGACCTTCTTGACGCCTGATCGCGCCGAATGGGACCAGTTTCTCGATGGCGTCCGGCATGATTTCTATCACCGCGCGGCTTACGCCAAAATGATGGGCCCCTACGACGGCGGCCAGCCCGAGGCCGTGCTTGTCCGCCAGGCCGATTGCTACTTCTTTTTGCCCTACATCGTGCGGCCGCTGTCCTACATTCCGTGGTTGGGCACCGAGGGGAATACGCTCTTCGACATCGTCTCGCCTTATGGTTACCCGGGACCACTTTTTAGCGGCGACGACGTCTTCCATCGGCAGGCGATCGACGAGTGGCAGCGTCTCATGCAGCAGCGCGGCTGCGTAAGCGGCTTCGTGCGTTTGCATCCGCTACTGAACACGGCAGCCGACGTCCCCAGCGCCTGCGGCCAATTGGTCGAGCGCGGTCGCACGGTTTCGATCGATCTACGGCTGTCGGCGGAAGAGATGTGGAGTCAGACGCGGGCCGATCATCGTCGGAACATTTTGAAATCCCGCCGCACAGGCATGGTGGCGGCGGTCGAGGATTTCTACAGCCATCTCGACGTGTTCCTGGATATGTACAAAGAGACGATGGATCGGACCTGCGCCTCGCCTTACTACTATTTCCCGGCGGAATATTTTCGCTCGCTCAAGGAGGCTCTCGGCGATCACCTCTCGCTTTGTCTCGTGCGCAGCGAAACCGCGGAGATTCTCGCCGGCGCCCTGTTGACCGAGTGCTCGGGAATCATGCAATACCATCTCAGCGGCACGTTCAATGCGGCCATCCAGCTACGGCCCAGCAAGTTGATGCTCGATTACGCCCGCACCTGGGGCAAGGCGCGCGGAAATTATGTGTTCCACCTGGGCGGCGGTTTCGGCGCCAAGGAGGACTCGGTATTTGAGTTCAAAGCCGGGTTTTCTTCCGGCCGGCATCCGTTCTATACCTGGCAATTCATTTTCTCGACGGATCAATACACCCGTCTGGCCGAACGCCGCCTTGGTCTCGATATCGACGCTCCCAATAGTGAGTTTTTTCCGGTGTACCGCGGTTGACCACCGCGCGCGTTCCCGGACGACAGGCTTTCGTGAAACTGCACCTCGTCAAGTTTCTCCGCCGGCCGACCCTGGCCCTTTTCTCCCGGCTCAACCCGGGAGACATCACGATCCGGCACCATTGGACAGGCGATCGGCTGCGTTTGCACTCCTATCGACACAAGGGCTATTGGTATCACGGCCGCAACCGCGAACAATGGATCATGGAGACGCTCGGCCGCGTGGTTCATCCAGGCGACACCGTGGTCGAGGTGGGAGGGCACATTGGCTACGTGGCATTATGGCTGGCCCGCCTGGTCGGTCCTGGACACGTGTACGTCTTCGAGCCTGGCCCGAACAACTTGAGATATATCGAACGGAACTTGCACGGCAAACCCAACGTCACGCTTGTTCCTAAAGGGGTCGGCGACGTCTCTACCCAGCGGACGATGTTCGTGGAACGTTTGACGGGCCTGAATAACACGTTCGTTGAAGAGTCGCCATTGCTGAAGGCCAATGCCGCGTTCGACGGATTCAACGCCGATGAATTACGCGAATCAGTCCCCGTCGAGTTGGTGCGCTTCGACGATTTTGCGGCCGAACATTCCCTGCGAGCCGATCTCATCAAGATCGACGTAGAAGGTTTTGAATCCGAAGTCTTGCAAGGTATGCGCGAAGTGCTGCGCACGCAGCGACCGAAGTTGATGGTCGAAGTCACGCGCCATCCGGAAGAGGTGTGGAGCATCCTGCAATCCGCTGGCTACATCGCCTTCGGAGAAGATCTCAAGGTACTCACGAGCGCCCAAGAATTGCACGGCAACGTGTTTTGCATGTGTCCTGACATCCACGGCCAATACCTTCGCGAACTGGGCATCAACGTCGTGCCAGTAACTGAGAAATGAGCGCGAGCTTCAACTCCCCGCGAACCATCCTGGTGATCGGCGCCGGCGGGCACGCTAAGGCTGTCGTTGGCGCGGCCAAAGTTACCGGCTACGACGTACGCGCCATTTACGACGACGACGAAGCGAAATGGGGAAAGAGCATCCTGGGCGTGCCGATCTTCGGGCCCATCAATCGCATTCTCGACGCTCCCCGTATCCCGGTCCTCGTCGCCATCGCCGACGCGGCCACGCGCAAGGCCTTGGTCGATCGCCTGCCGCTGGAATGGGGAACGCTCATTCACGCGACCGCCATTATCGATTCCACCGTCGAGATCGGACCGGGCACGGTGGCCTTTGCCGGCGTTGTGGTCCAGGCCGATGCCCGCGTCGGCGCCCATGTCATTCTCAACGCCAATGCCACCGTATCCCAGGACTGTGTCCTGGAAGAATATGTCCATTTGGCGCCGGGCGTTGATCTGGCAAGCGGAGTTCACGTCGGCACAGGCTCATTTTTCGGGATTGGCGCGGTAGCCACTTCGGGCGTTCGTGTCGGCTGTTGGACCACCGTCGGCGCAGGCGCGGCCGTGACCAACGACCTCCCCGATCGCGTCGTGGCGGTCGGCTGCCCGGCGCGCGTCATTCGATCCGTCGAGTCTAAGCCTTTGGCGACCGGCGTCGATTATGAGTGAGAACAACGATTAGCAGGGACGGCTCCCGGGCGGATGAAAGAGGCGATCTCGATCGTCCGCGAACGATCCATCGTGAAGGCCGGGATACGGGGAATCGTGCAGCACGCGAAACACGAGGAACATGAGATTTGACACACGACTCTGATCGAATCACGCCGCTAATTTGGGACGCCATTGCCGAAGTCAACGAGCTTTTGCCTGAGGACGCGCGCGTACCCCTGGAAGAGAACGCCGTACTCCTTGGCAAAGGTGGGGCACTGGATTCTTTTGGGTTAGTGAACCTGGTCGTGGCGCTCGAGCAGCGTATCGAAGACGAGTTCGGGATCTCGCTGACGCTGGCGGACGAGAAAGCCATGTCCTATAGCCGCAGCCCCTTCCGCAACGTGCAAACGCTGCGCGACTATGTGCAAGACCTGATGAACCGCGCGACCCATGCCTGATCTTCCGGTACTGCTTATCACCGGCACGAGCAAAGGTATTGGCCGAAGCCTTGCCGAGCATTATGCCGCGCACGACTTCCAGGTGGTCGGCTGCAGCCGTCGCGAAGCGACAGGCATGCCGCAAAACTATCAACACTTCCAGCTCGACGTCACCGACGAGCCGGCCGTGAAGCAAATGTTTGCCGAAATCCGCAGTTGCTATGGTCGGCTCGACGCGGTGATTAACAACGCCGGCATCGCCAGCATGAACCACGTGCTCACGACGCCGCTCAAGACGGTTCTGGACGTATTGCACACGAATGTAGCGGCTCCTTTCTTGTTTTGCCGCGAGGCCGCCAAACTGATGCAGCGCAAGCGACAAGGACGCATCGTCAACTTTGCCACCGTAGCCACGCCCTTACGGCTCGAGGGCGAGGCGATCTATGCGGCCTCGAAGGCGGCCGTGATCTCGCTGACGCAGATCCTGGCGCGCGAACTCGCCGATTTCGGCATCACCGTCAATGCCGTGGGGCCCACGCCGATACACACCGATTTGATTGCCGGCGTGCCGCCGCAAAAGCTTGAGAACCTCATCGCCCGGCAAGCCATTCGCCGCTTCGGCGCGATGCGCGACGTGATCAATGTGATCGATTTCTTTCTGCGCGCCGACAGTGACTTTATAACCGGTCAAACCATTTTTTTGGGCGGCATTTGATGCCACTCGCTTTTCTCCTCGCCTCGTTCACGACCGATCCCCAGGCAGACGCCATCATCTGGCGAGACCAGACGTATTCGTATGCCTGGCTGGCGGAGCGTGTCGCGCACTGGCGAGCGGAGCTGGCCGCGTGGCAAATCCCGGCCGGCGCGGTCGTGGCCATCGAGGCCGATTTTTCGCCCAACTCCGTCGCTTTGTTCCTGGCACTGATCGAACGCCTGACAATCCTGGTTCCTCTCACCTCGAGTGTTGCAGCGCAGCGCAGCGAATTGCTGGAAATCGCCGAGGCCGAGTGGGTCATCAGCATCGATTCGCAGGACGTGGCGACCGCCACCCGCTGCGAACGCACGGCGCAGCACGAGTTCTACGCCCGCCTGCGCAGCCTCGGGCACCCGGGGCTCGTGCTCTTCTCCTCGGGCTCGACGGGAAAGAGCAAAGGCGCGGTACACGATCTCTGCGGGATCTTGGAAAAATTCCACGTGCCCCGGCACCGCTTGCGCACCATTTCATTTTTGCTTTACGACCACATCGGCGGCATCAACACGATGCTCTACACGCTGTCGAACCATGGTTGCCTGGTCACCGTGCAGGATCGCACGCCCGATGGAGTGTTGACGGCGATCGCGCGGCATCGCGTCGAGCTGTTGCCGACCTCGCCCACGTTCTTGAATATGGTGCTGATGAGCGAGGCATTCGCCCGACACGATCTCTCCACGCTTCGCACCGTGACTTACGGCACCGAGCCCATGCCCGAGAGCACACTGCGGCGGCTGCACGCCCTGTTTCCCCAGCTGCAACTGGTGCAAACGTACGGCCTGTCGGAAGTGGGCATCCTGCGGTCGAAATCCAAGAGTTCCGACTCGCTATGGGTGAAGATCGGCGGCGAAGGTTTCCAGACCCGTGTCGTGCAGGGCATTCTCGAGATCAAGGCCCGCTCCAGCATGCTGGGCTATTTGAATGCTCCCAGCCCTTTTACGGACGACGGTTGGTTCGTCACGGGCGACGAAGTCGAAGTCGATGGCGAATACTTGCGCATCCTCGGGCGTAAGAGCGAGATCATCAACGTCGGCGGACAGAAGGTCTATCCCGCCGAGGTCGAGGGAGTGATCGAGGAGATGCCGGGGGTCAGCGACGCCGCTGTCTATGGTGAGCGGAACGCCATCACGGGCCAGATCGTCTGCGTGAACGTTTCTTTGCATGCCGACGAAGCGCCCGCGGACTTCGCCCGCCGCTTGAAGCAGTTCTGTCGGGGGCGCCTCGAGTTATTTAAAATCCCCGTGAGAGTGCGCGTCGTGGACCGCGCCCAACATGGTGGCCGCTTTAAGAAAATGCGGCCCCACGCACCGGCCACGCCGCCGACAACATCCTCGTCCGCCGGGTGAACAAACTGCCCGCACTGGCGACATCGTCCCTTTGAACAAGAAAATGTCCCTGAACTGAATCATGGCTGGTGGTCGACTGAATCAGGTGCGTATCGCGGGCATCGCCAGTGCCGTTCCGCGGCGCGTCTTAACACTGGAAGACGACGCTCGCATCTTCGGTCAGACCGAGATCGAGCGCATCAGCCAGAATATCGGCGTGCAGCAGCGCCACGTCGTAAACGGCACGACGTGTACGTCAGATCTATGCTTTGCGGCGGCAGATCGGCTGCTCGACGAGCTTGGCTGGCAGCGCGATAGCGTGGATGCCCTGATCTTCGTCACGCAAACTCCCGACTATTTCATGCCCGCCACGGCCTGCGTCCTGCAAGACCGATTGGGTTTAGGGCATGGGTGCGCGGCCTTCGATGTGAATCAGGGTTGCGCGGGCTACGTGTACGGCTTGTGGATCGGCGGGCACCTGGTCCGCGGTGGATGCCGGCGACTCTTGCTCTTGGTCGGCGATACGACCAGTCGCCTGGTTTCTCCGGGCGATCGAACGGTGACAAGCCTGTTCGGCGATGCCGGAACAGCCACGGCTTTGGAACTGTCGGAAGAGGCCGCGACTATGCATTTCGCGCTGGGGACCGACGGCGCGGGGAAGGGTTGCCTGATGGTTCCCGGCGGCGCATTTCGCGTGCCTCATTCCCCGCAATCGAGCGAGCGCACCGAGCGCGCCGGCGGGAACGTGCGCTGCGACGAGGACGTATTCATGGACGGGGGCGAGGTCTTCACGTTTGTGCTGCGCGAAGTGCCCCGCCTGGTGCAAAACGTCCTATCGGCGGCCGAAACCGCGGTAGCCGATATCGACCACTTCGTTTTCCACCAGGCCAATCGCTTCATGTTGAATCATTTGACGAAGCGGCTGAAACTGCCGCCAGATCGGGTGGCGATCGGTCTGACCAACTACGGAAACACGAGCTCCGCGTCGATTCCACTGGCCATCACAACGGAGCTGCGCGAACCCCTGTCCGGCGGGCGGAACCGCGTCTTGCTGGCCGGGTTCGGGGCCGGCTTCGCCTGGGGGGCGTCGGTTCTGGAGTGCGACTCGCTCTGTCTACCACCCCTGATTACCGTGGCGGATTAGTCCAACAATGCGCGTCGTGGCGTTTGTACCGAACGATTCCTGTTGTTTCGCCGCCCGTTCGTGGCGGGTGTGCGTTATTGGCAATGACCTTTCCGTCCGCGACATCCGCGGGCATCGAGGGGACATTTCCAGCGTATCTTATTGTAAACTAACTGCTTCGACACACCCGGCGTGTGGGGCGCAGTCGTTTTGCCGGCGGTCTGGTCGGTAACGAGGAACCTATGGCGGCTACCAACAACGATTTCGTTCGCCGACTTGCCGAGGCCCTGAACGAGGATACCGCCCAGATGCAGGAAGGCACCCTGCTGGCGGACCTCGAAGGCTGGGACTCGGTAGGCCAACTGGCCGTCATCGCCCTGGTGGACGAGTGCTTCAATCAGCGCATTAACGTGGACGCACTGCGCAAATGCCAGCGCGTCGGCGACCTGCTGCAACTCATCAACGGCAAGGCGCAGCGCTAGGCCGCGCACCGATCTTCGATCTTCGTGGCTCGACGCACGTCCACCACTCGTTAGTCGTTCCCGCTCCATTCCCCGCAGAATAGATTTCCGTGACGGGCAATCCGTACCAACTTGATGGCAGGCGCATCCTGATCACGGGTGCGTCGGCGGGGATCGGCCGCGCGACGGCGCAGCGCTGCGCCGAGCTTGGCGCCACGATCATCGGCCTGGGCCGGAACGAAGAGCGCCTGACAGAAACGATCGCTACGCTTTCCGGCAAGGGGCACGCGTACCACGTGGCCGACGTCGACGACACCGATGGCTTGCTCCGCACAGTCGAGACGGTCGTGGCCGCTAACGGACCATTGGCGGGAATCGTGCACGCCGCGGGAGTGCAGCGGGCGACCCCGCTGCGCGTTGCTCGTACCGAGGATTTCCTGGCCCACTATCGCACCAATGCCTTGGGAGCGGCAACTCTCCTGGCGGCCGTGGCCAAACGGGGCGTCGCCAGCCCTCAGGGTTGCTCCGTGGTGCTGGTCGGTTCGGTGATGAGCACGCTGGGGGCCGTCGGCCTGGCGGCTTATTGCTCGTCAAAAGCCGCCGTAGTCAGCCTGGCAAAGTCGGCCGCGTTGGAACTGGCCACCGCTGGCGTTCGCGTCAATGCGGTGCTGCCAGGAATCGTGGACACCGAAATGTCGCGTAGATACTTGTCTTCGCTGGCCGAGGATCAAGTTCGAACCATACGTGGCAAGCACCCGTTGGGAATCGGCCAACCCGAGGACGTGGCTCATGCAATTGTCTTTCTGCTTGGTGACACTGCTCGTTGGATCACCGGAACGTGTCTGACGGTCGACGGAGGCTATTCGGCCCAGTAAGGTAGTCATATGGAAAAAAAGCGATTGTTCATCGCCGGGGCGGGAGGATTTGGCCGCGAGGTGGCCACCTGGGCGCGCGACTTCTGCGCCGCGGAAAAGGACTGGGAACTCGTCGGCTTTCTCGACGACAATCCCACGGCGCTGGGTGATTTCCCCAGTGATTTGCAGGTCGTCGGCAACGTCGAATCGCACAACTTCACGTCCTCAGACCGAGTATTCGTCGCCATTTGCGAGCCACGGGTGAAGATGCAGATCGTGGAAAAACTGCAAGGCCGCGCCCAGTTCGCTACGATCATTCACCCCACGGCCATCGTCGGCTCACACTGCAAGATCGGCGTCGGTTCCATCCTCTGCCCAGGGGTCGTACTCACGACGAATGTTTCGATCGGCGATCATGTACACCTGAATCTGCAGGTCACCGTCGGGCACGATTCGATCGTCGGCTCCTATTCCACGCTCAATAGCCATTCCGACATCACCGGGGCCGTGATCGTCGAAGAAGCCGTGTTCATGGGCTCGCATGCCGTCGTACTGCCCCGCGGCCATGTTGGGGCCTATTCCCGCATTGGCGCAGGCAGCGTGGTGCTGCGCCATGTCGCCGCCGGCGACACCGTGTTGGGCGTACCCGCCCATAGGGTTTAGCGTGCGCCCACTTCGTCCGCTCCTGATATTCGGCACACGACCCGAAGCCATCAAAATGGCGCCGGTCGTTCACGAGTGCCAGCGCCGAAGCGCCGAGGTCGCGCCGATCGTATGCCTCACCGGTCAACACCGCGAGATGCTCGCACAGGTGACCGACTATTTTGGCCTGCACGCGGACCTCGACCTGGCGTTGATGCAACCGAATCAAACGCTGGCCGAGCTGACGTCGCGCTGTTTTCTAGGCATCGATAAGGCGCTCGATCGGTTTTCGCCCGACTGCGTCGTCGCGCAGGGCGACACCACGACCGTTATGGTCGCGGCGCTAGCGGCCTTTTACCGGCGGGTTCCTTTCGTCCACGTCGAGGCAGGCCTGCGAACCGGCAATCTGCAGGCCCCCTGGCCCGAGGAAATGAACCGCCGCGTGGCGAGTGTCGTCACGGCAGTACACTGTGCCCCGACAGAACAGTCCGCTCAAAACCTGCGCGCTGAGCACGTCCCTGAGAAAAGCATCTTCGTCACCGGCAATACCGTCATCGACGCACTGCTGTGGGCCGTCGAACGCGAGCGGGCCGGCGATGCCCGCTGGCGCGACAAGTACGCGCAGCTGGGCCAGGGGCGATTGGTGCTCATCACAGGCCATCGTCGCGAGAATTTCGGCCAGGGCTTTCAGGACATTTGCCAGGCGATCGCCACGCTGGCCGAGCGTTTTTCGGACGTGCAGTTCCTCTATCCGGTACATTTGAATCCCAACGTCCAGGCCCCCGTCCGCCAACTTCTGGGGGACAAGCCCAACGTACACTTGACCGAGCCGGCGCCTTATCCTGAATTCGTGTGGCTGATGGATCGTAGCACGGTCATCCTCACCGATTCGGGAGGGGTGCAAGAGGAGGCGCCGTCGCTGCGAAAGCCGATCCTGGTGATGCGCGAAACGACCGAGCGTCCGGAGGCGTTGGATGCCGGCGCCGTGGAACTGGTGGGCACCAGCGTCGAGCGGATCGTGGCGTCGGTCAGCCGTCTGCTTACCGATCCGACTGAATACGCGCGGCGTCAGCTCGACAAGAATCCGTACGGCGACGGCCAGGCAGCCCGCCGCATCGTAGATATTATGCTCCAGCAAGGTTGGAATTCATGAGTGTAGAAGAGAACCGTCCGGTCGGTGGCGGCCGGAAGTTCGCCCCAGGCCAATCGAAAGTCTGCGTCATGGGATTGGGCTACATCGGCCTGCCCACGGCCAGCATTCTGGCCAACAAGGGCTACGACGTCTTTGGCGTGGACGTGCGCCCCGATGTTGTCGACACGATCAATCGTGGCCAGATCCATATCGAAGAACCTGACCTCGACATTCTCGTGCGCTCGGCCGTCAACAGCGGCCAATTGAAGGCCGGGCTCGAACCGCAACCGGCAGATATCTTCTTCATCTGCGTTCCCACGCCGATCAATCCCGATCATTCGCCGGACCTGAGCTTTGTCGAGCAGGCCTCGCGCGCGATTCGGCCGCACGTCCGGCAGGGCAACTTGATCATTCTCGAATCGACCAGCCCTCCGCTTACGACCGACGACATCGTGCTGCGTCACGCCGTTCCTGACGGAATGGTGCCCGGTCGCGATATCTTCGTCGCTCATTGCCCGGAGCGCGTCTTGCCGGGCCGGATTTTGCTCGAAGCGGTGCAAAACGACCGTGTCGTGGGCGGCATAACGCCGACCTGCGCTCGCATCACGAAGGAGTTCTACCAGACGTTCGTCAACGGCGAGATCTTCGCCACCAGCGCCAAGACCGCCGAGGTCACGAAGCTCGTCGAGAACGCCTATCGCGACGTGAACATCGCGTTCGCCAACGAACTGTCGATCCTGGCCGATCACCTGGAAATCGACCCCTGGGAGTTGATCTCGCTGGCCAACCGCCACCCGCGCGTCAACATTCTCAATCCGGGTCCCGGCGTGGGCGGACACTGCATCAGCGTCGATCCGTGGTTCCTCGTACACACGGCGCCGCAATTTACGCCTTTGATCCGCACGGCCCGCGAAGTCAATGACGCCAAGCCACATCACGTGGTTGAGCACGTGGCCCGCCTGGCGCGCCAGTTCCACGCGCCGAAGATCGGCTGTCTCGGCCTGACCTACAAATCCGACGTGGATGACCTGCGCGAAAGCCCCTCGCTGGAAATCGTGCGCGACTTGCGAAAGCTGAACCTGGGCGAGGTGCTGGCCTGTGATCCTTACGTGTCGCCCAAGCGCTTTACGGAATTCCCGCTGCACGCGCTCTCTGACGTCGTGCAACAGAGCCAGGTGCTCGTGTTGCTTACCGATCACCGGCAGTTCCGCGACATTCCCAAAAAGGTTTTGCAGGAAAAAGTCGTCGTCGACACGCGTGGCGTCTGGCGGTAACGACGTCCACGACGGCCAACACTTCATTCAAGCAACTCGGCTACGAACAAAAGTGAAGCAAGTCGTACAGAACTTCGGCTCCGGCGTGCTCGAGCTGCTCGACGTCCCCTGCCCTGCGGCGGGTCGCGGGCAGCTCTTGATCCAGACGCGCGCCAGCCTGATCTCGGCCGGCACCGAACGGGCCTTGGTCGAGTTCGGCCGGGCCGGGCTGCTTTCCAAGGCCCGGCAAAGCCCCGAACGCGTCAAGCAGGTATGGGATAAGATCCGCGCCGAAGGCCTGATGCCGACCATGGAAGCCGTCTTTGCCAAGCTCGACGAACCCATGCCGCTGGGCTATTCCAACGCCGGCGTCGTGGTCGAGGTCGGTCCCGGTATCACGCAGTTTGCCGCCGGCGACCGCGTGGCCAGCAACGGTGGGCATGCCGAGATGGTCAGCCGTCCGGTCAACCTCTGCGCCAAAATACCGGCCGGCGTCAGCGACGAAGCGGCCAGCTTCGCCGTGCTGGGCTCGATTGGGCTGCAAGGCATCCGCCTGTTGCGCCCCGAGCTGGGCGAAACCGTGGCCGTCTTCGGCCTCGGGCTGATCGGTCTGTTGACCGTGCAGATGCTGACCGGCAGCGGCGCTCGGGTGCTGGGCATCGATCCCGATCCCAGTCGCCGCGAAATGGCCCGCGAATTCGGCGCTACTCCGATCGATACCGCCGGTGACGTCGTCGCGGCGGCGCTCGCACAGACCGCGGGGCGCGGCGTGGATGGCGTGCTTGTGACCGCTTCGGCCCGCGACGACGATATTCTCAGCCAGGCGGCGCGCATGTCGCGCAAGCGTGGCCGAATCGTGCTGGTCGGCGTCGTGAACATGGAGCTCAACCGGGCCGAGTTCTACGAGAAGGAGCTGTCGTTCCAGGTCTCCTGCTCGTACGGCCCTGGCCGCTACGACACGCAGTACGAGGACCAGGGCGTCGATTATCCGTTCGCCTTCGTTCGCTGGACCGAGCAGCGCAACATCGAGGCCGTACTGGGCATGATGGAAGCCGGACGCCTGGACGTCAGCTCGCTCATCACGAAGCACATTCCGCACGCAAACGCGGCGACGGCCTACGAACTGCTTTCCAGCGATCGAAGTCAGTTGGGCATCGTCCTCGATTACCCAAGCGGCGAACCGTTGACCGAGCGCGTCGTTCGCTCGGCGGCAACGGCCGCTCCCTCGACTGCCACGAGCCAGGTCACGGTGGGCGTCATCGGCGCCGGAGCATTCACAAAGCGCGTGGTGCTGCCGGCACTAGCCAAAACCGGGGCCCGGCTGGCAACGATTGCCAGCGCCGGCGGCGTGACCGCGGCACATGCGGCGCGGAAGTTTAATTTCGCGTCGAGCACGACGGACTATCGCACGATCCTGGCCGACAAGAGCATCAATTGCGTGTTCATCACGGCGCGACACAACTCGCACGCGTCGATGGTTGTCGAAGCTCTGGCCGCCGGAAAGCACGTCTTCGTGGAAAAGCCTTTGGCGATCACGCGCGGCGAATTGCACCGCGTGCAAGAGGCATACGCCGCCAGCCGCGGCTTGCAACTCATGGTCGGTTTCAACCGCCGTTTTTCGCCGCATGCGGTGAAGATGCGGCAACTGCTCTCCACGCGCTCGCAGCCGGCCGTTTTCAACATGCTCGTCAACGCCGGCGAGATTCCCCGCAGCCACTGGACGCAGGATCCACTCGTCGGCGGCGGTCGCATCATCGGCGAAGGATGCCACTGGATCGACTTGTTGAGCTTCCTGGCCGGCTCGCCCGTCGTGGCCGTGCAGGCGAACATGCTCGGCGGGGTCGGTGGCGCGCCGGACGCGAACGATATTATGACCATCAGCATGTCGCTCGCGGATGGCTCGATCGCCAACCTGCACTACCTGGCCAACGGGCACCGGGCGTTCCCCAAGGAGATGCTCACCGTCTTCTGCCAGGGGCGCGTGCTCGAAATGGACAACTTCCGCCGCCTGAGCGGTCTCGGCTGGCCGGGGTTCAAGAAGTTCAATCTGTTCCGCCAGGATAAGGGGCATCAGGCCGAAATCGCGGCCTTCATCGATCGGGTCGCCGAGGGCGGCCCGCCCCTGATTCCACCGGCCGAGTTGTGGAACGTCACCGAAGCCTCGTTCGCCGCCGAGGAAGCCGCGGCCGACCATTCGCGCGTCGTATTATGTTCGTCCTGACGAAGCGCGCTCCGCGAAGACCGCAAAGCAGCACGGAAGCTGCCGCACGGCTCAGTCTTCTGGCACGGCTTCCATGCCGTAGCGAGCCGCGAAGGTCGCTAACTCTCGCGTAGCCACCCCCGCGAGCCGCAACTTGCCGTTTGCGTTCAGCGCCGCTCCCTTCGCCAGCCGGATGCCGGCATCGGCGGGCCCGACGACCGTCACCAGGCGCGCCGGCAGCGTGGCCGTCCCTCGCGTAACCAACGTGGGCACTGGAACGCGTTCGGCGTAATACAGCGATTCCCAGCCCTCGGGCCGCGTGCCCTCCACGCCCCGGCACATTTCGGTTGTAAAGCCGTCAGGACACGTCGTGTTGAGCGACAGCTCTTGTCCTTCCACGCTCGCGCACCAGGCATGCCCTTCTTCGCGCCAGGCAAGCGGCGCCAATCGCCAGCGCAGCGCCACCTGGTGAGACCCGGAACCGAGCAGATCGTCGATGATGACGTAGGTGTCGACGGCTCGGAAAATCGAGCGGCGATGCACGACGCGCCCCGGTAGCCGCCGATAGCCGTAGTGCTCACCGGCAATGAAGCTCGCCTGCCCGTCCAGCGAAAACGCATCCGCCAGGCAGCGAGCCTCGGTCCAGCGGAACCACAGGAAGCTCGGGCCGCGTTCCATTTGATCCAGTTCGTCGACTTCGACCGTGTTATGTCCGGCGGTCGATTCGAAGAAATGCTGCCACGGCTGCTCGCAGTAATATTGAAAGCTACCGCCGTCGCGCAACAGGTTCACGCCGCGGTACCAGAGATCAACGTGCAACATGTCGGCCTGGGTGGGCCGATCGTGGTAGGAGTGGATGCGCGTAAACAACCAAGAGTTAGGACCGGTCGTCGTGTAATACCCTCCCTGCGGCGCCTGGAACTGCGGTGCGCGGCGCTTTCCAGGCGCGGAATGGCCCGCCGGTTCGATCGGCGCGGCCCTCGAGCCGGCGCCGCATAGCCACAGCATCTCTTCATCCCAGGGCCCGGGCGGAAAGGCCCGCGTGCCGTGCAGCACGTAGTGCGCGGCTTGCGCCACGGGACGAAAGTCGGTGTAGTCGCACGTCGATAGGGGCAAGATCAGAGCCCCATCGTTCGGTCCGTAGTTGGGTACTCCGCCGGTCGTCGGCTCGATCATGGCCAACAGCCAGGCAAGCGCTTTGCCGATGGGCCCGTGGACTTCGGCAATCGGGTCGCCGTGCAGCGCCCCCAGTTGCATAGCCCACAGCATGTCGTCGAGCATGACCCGATGATAGTTCAGGCTGTGCTGCACGTAGGAGCCGTCGGGCTGGATTTGCCGCGCGACTTCCTCGCAAATGACGCGGCGCCCCCAGGCGCGCCAGCCCTCGGCACGACGCAACTCCGGAAAGAGCAGGCCGAGCGTCCACAGCCCTGCCGCCTCGCTGATGGCGTGGTTGTTCTTTTGACTGCGGGCGTAAACGATGTTGTCTTCGATCAACCGGCCGGTGAGATAAGCCAGCTCGGTGAGGCGGTGGTATCGTTCGGGCCGCGCGTCATGCTCCCCGACAAACGCGCATGCCACGAATAGCCAGGACATCAGGCGAAACGTCGCCTCCTGCCCGCATACCCACTGAGCGCTCGCGCCGAACGGGTTTTGCCGATCCCAGGCGTCGACCAACTGCCAGAACAACTCGCCGGCAGGTGAGGCCGGATCGCGTGCCGCATCGCGCGCCAACAGGAAACCAACCTGGAAGCGCGACGCCTCCCACAGGCATTTCAGGTCTTTGAAGCGCGGATCGAACTGTCGATAGCTGCGCCGCGATTGGCCGGCCGGCCAGGACACGTCGTGCAACGGATCGCGATGAAAGTCGACGGGCCAGCCGACGTTGGCGAGATGATGGTGAAAGAGCAGCATCCGGCCCGTCGGCAGCGCCTCGACCAGCGAACCAACCTGCTCGTGCCAGCGGGCATCGTCCGCGACCTCGCGCAGCACGGGGCGTATGCGATCCAACTGGGCGGGGCCGGTGAAGAACCGCTCGGCGCGACGGCGCCAATGAGTCAGAGCTTCGCCAGGCGCATAGTCCTCGGTGAAGGCGCGTTCAAGATGGCCGTCCGCAAGCTCGTGCTTCAGGCGATCGCTACGGTCGAGCCCGAGGCGTCCCTTGGCGATGTGCCAAGCGCGGCGCGGGACATTCTCCCAGCCGACAGCGCGGACCATCCAGTACATCTTGGCGAATCGATTCATCGACTATGCTCGTTGCAATCGTTGCCGTCGGTCGGCGCGCGATCCGTGCGGTTGCTCCGCCGAGAAGCACGCGAAGCTAGGCAGGCTGCACGGTGGCCGATCGGGACCGTGCCAACCTGCAATGCCCCTCTGCAGAGGTCTTCTGCACGAATCCAAGACCAAGGCAAAGTACGCCTTCTTTCTCCCCTCCGAGTGCGGCGATCGCGGGCTCGTCCGGCCATCGACAATTCTGTTCCCGATGTGTAGTCTAAAAGCTAGAAATCTTCACCCTTCCAAGTGCCTACACACCCGAAACGTCGCGGTCGATCCCTGCCGGGATTGACTTGCCTTCGGAGCTCCCTTGGGCCCAGCCGGTGCGCTTCGGGCACAAGCCGGTAATCTAAGCTACCATTGAAGTTCGAGCGGCGCGCGGTTGTCGAACCAGGACAATGCAAGCGGCCCTCGGCAGACGCGTACGAACAACCTTATGCTCGTCTTTTTGGGGACTACCTGTCACCCACGGGAACGGAGTGCGCGCGGCCGATCAACAACCAGCAATTCTTGGTCGCCAGGCGCTGGGTGTCCAGCGGAGCACGCATCGTAGTGCCGCAGGAGAATCCGAAACCGATCGCCAAGCCGACGCACCGCATAGAATTGTCCACGGAAAAAGCCTGTCCGGATACGAGCGACCTTATCGAATCATGCCCATTCTGGCCCCAGAACTAAGCCTGTACCCCGCTGACCTGTTCGATCGCGCCGATGCGGCCGCCGATCCTGAGGCGCGTTGGTGGGCGCTCTACAGTTTGCCCCGGCAGGAAAAGCAGCTCATGCGCCGATTGCATGCGCTCGCCACGCCGTTCTATTCCCCGATCGTCGCCAAGCGCAGTCGCGCCCCGTCGGGTAGGGTGCGCGTCTCGCATGTGCCACTGTTCGCCGGCTACGTATTTCTTTACGGAACCGGCACTCAACGGCACGCGGCGATGACGACCAATTGCGTTTCGCGCTGCCTGGAAGTGTCGAATGCCCAAGAGCTAACACGCGATCTACGAGCGATTCAGACGATGATCGCCTCGGGCGAACCGCTCACGGCCGAGGATCGGCTCGAAGCCGGTCAGCCGGTGCGCATCCGCTCGGGCGCGCTGTTGGGGCTCGAGGGCGTGGTGATTCGCCGGGCCAATGAAACTCGCTTGCTCGTGGCGGTCAATTTTCTGCAGCGCGGCGCGTCCGTGCTCGTCGAAGATTGTCAATTGGAACGACTCAGCTAACAACTCCCTCCTCCTTCGCTGACCACGGCCGGTCGGCGGTACGAAAAAAATAGGCTGCCGGCACACGGAACTGGTGCGGTGCGAGCCTCGACGTCAGGCCATGAGCTGATCTCTAAGCTCGGGCCGGAAACCTCGCACTTGCCCGTGCCCCCACTTCCCTCGACATTTTCTCTCGGCAGCACGCTCGTCGGCGCGGGCCACCCGGCCTTTCTGATCGCCGAAATCGGGCAAGCGCATGACGGCAGCCTGGGAACGGCGCACGCCTATATCGATGCCGTGGCGCGCACGGGCGCCAGCGCCATCAAGTTCCAGACGCACATTGCCGCCGCCGAATCGACACCGGCCGAACAGTTCCGCGTCAAATTCTCGCCGCAGGATGCCACGCGCTATGACTATTGGAAGCGCATGGAGTTCACGGCCGAGCAGTGGAAAGGCCTGGCCGATCATGCTGCCGAGCGTGGCTTGATCTTTCTCTCGTCGCCCTTTTCGCTGGAAGCGGTCGAGCTGCTTGAGCGGCTGAATATGGCGGCCTGGAAAGTGGGCGCCGGCGAGATCGGCAGCTTGCCCATGCTCGAGCGCATGGCGCGCACGCGCCGGCCGGTACTGTTGTCGAGTGGCCTCTCTTCGTGGGCGGAAATGGACGCGGCGGTCGCATGCGTGCGTAAGCAAGACGCACCCGTCGCTGTGCTGCAATGCACGACGGCCTATCCCTGCCCCCCGGAGAAGACCGGGCTGAATGTCATCGCCGAGCTTCGCAGCCGCTATGACTGCCCGGCAGGCCTGTCGGATCACTCGGGCAAGATCTACGCGGGGTTATCAGCCATCACGCTCGGCGCGAATCTGATCGAGGTGCATGTCACGTTTTCGCGCGAGTGCTTCGGGCCCGACGTCCCCGCGTCGCTGACGACGGACGAATTGCGTCAGCTTGTCGAAGGGACGCGGTTCATCGAAACGGCGCTCGCGCATCCGGTCGACAAGCAAGCCATGGCTGAAGATCTGGCGAGCTTGCGGCTGACCTTCGGCAAAAGCGTGGTAGCGGCCCGCCCCCTGCCCGCAGGCTACAAGATCACGGCCGAGGATCTGGCCTTCAAAAAGCCGGGGACCGGCATTCCCGCCAGTCGCTACCAAAGCGTGATTGGCACGACGACCAAACGAAGTATCGCGGCCGACACACTTTTGTCGGAGGACGATTTTGAGTAACGCCCCACGTCGCAAAGTCTGCGTGGTCCTGGTGGATCGCGCCAATTACGGCCGACTGAAGCCGGTGATGCACGCCATCGCGGCGCAACCTGGAATCGACTTGCAGGTTGTCTGCTCGGGCACGATGGTGCTCGAGCGTTTTCATCAGCCGATCAACGTCGTACGCGAAGACGGATTTCGCGTGGACGGCGAAGTCTACATGGAGCTCGAAGGTTCAACCCCCACGACGATGGCCAAAAGCGTCGGCTTTGGCATTGTGGAGTTCTCCAGCGAATTTCAACGGCTCAAGCCGGACGTGATGCTGATCATCGGCGACCGCTACGAGGCCTTGGCCGCCACGATTGCGGCCGCCTACATGAACTTGTGCATCGTCCACGTGCAGGGGGGCGAAGTCTCGGGGTCCATCGACGAAAGCGCTAGGCACGCGATCAGCAAGTTCGCGCACTTTCATTTTCCCAGCACCAAGCGCGCGGCCGAATACCTGGTGCGGATGGGAGAACGCCCCGACACGATCCTGGGAATCGGCTGCCCGTCGAGCGACATTGCCCGCTCCTTGGATCGGACGCTCGATCCGGCAATCATCAATGCCCGCGGCGGCGGTGCCACGATCGACGTTACAAAGCCGTACCTGCTGGTGCTCTTTCACCCGACGACGACTGAATTCGGTGGCGAACGGGCGCAAATCGAAGCATTGCTCACGGCTCTGGAACGCCTGAAGACGCAAACCGTGCTGCTGTGGCCGAATATCGACGCCGGCTCGGATCACATCAGCAAAGCGATCCGCATCTTTCGCGAGAAGCATAGCGCAGGGTGGATGCGGACGCTCACGAACCTCACGCCTGAGAAATATCTGAAGGTGCTTTCCAACGCTGCCTGTGCCATCGGCAACTCGAGTAGCTTCGTCCGCGACGCCGGTTACTTTGGAACGCCTGTCGTGCTCGTCGGACATCGGCAGGAGGGGCGCGAGCACGACGTTCACGTCATACCTACCATTCCCGAGGCGGACGCGATCGAGGCGACGGTCCGCAAGCACCTGGCTCACGGCCGCTACACGCCGAGCACGCTGTACGGCGACGGCCATGTCTCGGAACGAATCGCTGAGGGACTGGTCGCTCTGACCCCGTACGTGCAAAAGCGACTCCACTTCATCCACGACGACCGGCAAACGACCCGCTAAATGCTGCGTGTTCTTGGTATCGTGACGGCCCGGGGGGGCTCGAAGGGCATCCCTGGCAAAAATACGGTTTTCGTCGGCGGCAAACCGCTGTTGGCGTATACGGCCGACGCGGCGCACGCCTCGCGCCACCTGACGCGCGTCGTGCTGTCAACCGACGATGAGGAGATCGCGCGCGTCGGCCGCGAGTTAGGACTGGAAGTTCCCTTCATGCGTCCGGCCGAGCTTGCCCGGGACGACACGCCGACATTGCCGGTCCTGCAGGACGTGGTGCGGCGTTTGGAAGCGGCCGGCGAGCGCTACGACGCCATCTTCATTTTGCAGCCAACGAATCCCCTGCGGCTGCCGGAGGATATTGACGGCGCCATCGAGCTATTGGAGCGGACCGGCGCCGATTCGGTCATCTCGTTTTCCGACGTTGGCGAGCGGCACCCGGCCCGGATGAAGTTCATCGACACCGCCGGCCGCGTGGAGGATCCACCCTTTGCCGAAGCCTTCGAAGGGCAGCGCCGTCAGGATTTGCCGAAACTGTATCTGCGCGACGGATCGGTCTATGTCACCCGACGCGACGTATTGATGGAACAAAACTCGGTCAAGGGACAGGACTGCCGCGCTTGGATGATTCCGCCCGAACGGTCGTGCAACGTCGACGTCCCGTTTGATTTGTTCCTGGTCGAGTGCCTGCTGCAATACCATGCGGCTCACGCCGGGAGCGGCGCCCGGTGAAGATACTGATTGCCGAGTCGCGCGGTTTCTCGCCCGCGGCGTTGCAAACCTTGCGTGGCGTTGCCGAAGTCGTCGAGGCCGACCTGGATCGCGCCGGTTTGCTGTCAGCCTGCGGTGACATCGACATTCTGTGGGTGCGGTTGCGAAACCAGATCGATGCCGAAGTATTCGATGCGGCGCCGCAACTAAAAGTGGTCGTCACGCCCACGACCGGCTTGAATCATATCGATCAGCAGGAGGCCGCCCGCCGCGGCATCCGCATCGTCTCGCTCAAGGGAGAGGTTGCGTTCCTGAAGGACGTGCGCGCGACGGCCGAGCTGACCGTTGGATTGATGCTCATGCTCATGCGCAACCTGCTGCCAGCGGCGACCGATAGCTTGCGCGGAAATTGGAATCGCGACGCCTTCCAGGGTCATGAGCTCTACGGCAAAACGGTCGGCATCATCGGCTACGGCCGACTCGGACATATTGTCGCACGCTACCTGCAAGCCTTCGACATGCGCGTCTTGGTCACGGACCCGGATCTGGACTCCGAAGAGCTCGGGCCGGGGCTGACCCGCGTGCCGCTGGCCAAGCTGCTGCGCGATTCGGACATTGTTTCGCTGCACGTCAATCTTTGCGACGATACCTATGGGTTCTTCGGAAGCAACGAATTCGACGCCATGCAGCCCGGCGCCTGGTTCATCAACACGGCCCGCGGCGAACTGGTCGACGAACAGGCCCTGCTCAACGCGCTGCGCTCAGGCAGATTGGCGGGCGCGGCGCTCGACGTGTTGTGCGATGAGCAATCAACCGGAATGGGACACAACGAACTGGTCGAATATGCAAAAACGCACCCGCAACTGATCATCACGCCGCATATCGGCGGCTGTACCCACGAATCGATGGAAAAGACCGAGCGGTTCCTGGCCGGCCGGCTCGTGGCAAAGCTGGCGGCGGGCGCCACCTCATGACAGCCACGATCCCCCGGGTCGTCAGATTCAAAGGATTTCGAATTTGAGCAACGTACCGACCGCGGAAGAAAAACCAACGGCGCCTGCGCGTACGGTTTCCTCGGCGCGCAACACCGTGAACATCTTCACGATGCGAGTGGTCACGTTACCGCTGACCGTAGTGACCAGCATCCTGGTCGCGCGCATCCTGGGGCCGCAGGAACGCGGCATCTATGGCTTCATGGTGTTGATCGGCGCCTTTGCGCTCCCGATTCTCATGCTGGGTTCGGGCGCGTCGGCCACGTATTTCATTTCCAGCAAGCGCTATCGGGCGGCCGACATCTTTCTAACCTGTTTTATGATCGGCATCCTGCAGGGAACACTCGGGGCCATCCTGTTGGGAGCCCTGTGGTTGCTCGGTCTGCTGGGAGCGACAGCAAATGCCACGGGACCAAGCTTATTCATCCCGGTACTGATCGCTCTCCCTTTGCAGGGCGCGGTCAACATGGGAACGCGCGTAGCGCTGGGCGATTCGTGGTACGCACTCAACAATCGAGTCATGCTTAGCACGGCCCTCCTCACAGGCGGCATGCTACTCACCCTGGTCGTCTTCCTGCGGCTGGGAGTGCAGGGGGCGGTGGTCGGCATTGTCGTGAACAACCTGATTCTCACGTCGGGCATCCTGATCGCCTCGATCCGGCATTATCGTCCCAAGTTTGCGCTCAACCTGCAGTACGTTCGCGAGTCCTGGCGGTACGGCCTGAAGGCCTGGCTGGCCGACCTGGCCGGAACGACGAACTTGCGGCTGGATCAATGGATCCTGGGGATGGCCAACGCGCCGCAAGCGCTGGGCATCTATGCGCCGGCGGTTGTCATCTCCGAACTGCTATGGATGATCCCCGACTCGCTAGGATTCGTGCTGTTTAACAAGATCGCTGCTGCAAAAGATCCTGAGGAACAAGCCGACCTGGTCGAACGGCTGAACCGCATCATCTTCTGGACGATGACGCTGGCCAGCGTCAGCATGGCGGTTGCAGGACCGTGGGTCATTACCCTGTTGTATGGCCAGCAATACGCCGCCAGTGCCCTGCCGCTGGCCTTGCTCATGATCGGCACCGTGACGTTCACGACGCAGAAGGTGCTGACGAAATATTTTGCCGGCACCGGTGCTCCGCATCATTCCGGAACCACAGTAGCCATGGGCGCGCTGACGGGGCTGGTTCTTTATCTGCCGATGATCAAGTTCTTTGGCGCGCCGGGAGCCGCCATTGCCCACTCGGCCTGTTATACTATGACCGCGGTTACGGCCGTGTACATTTATCGCCGCCTGATCGCGCCGCGCCGACCCCATCTGTATTTGCTCAAAATCGGGGATCTGTCGTGGCTTGAAGGACAGGTTCGCCTGATTCGTGGGCGGCAGCCTGCTGAAGCCTGACGAACCAGACATCTCCACTTGATATGCGACACATCGTGCGACGTTTTCAGTAGCGGAGAAAAACGATGCCCTCGGCAGCCAAATCGGTTGTACGCTTCTTCTCGGGTGACAAGACCGTCGACAGTCCGGTCCTGAATCGCCTTGGCGCGCAAGTCGCCCGCACGGTGCTTGCGCGAATGATGCACACCATGCGAGCGCCGCGTGCTCATGTCGCGGCAAGCGTACGCGATTATGTGACGACGCTCGAACGCGATGGCCTCGTGGTGATTCCCAATTTTTTGCCGGATGACGTCATCGACGACTTACGCGTCCGCGCCAAGAAGATTTGCGAGCAAGACCGGGCCCGCACCAAGGTGTATCACCATGGTCCGAATACGTTCAACGTCTTGAACAGCGAGATTCGTCCGGAAATCCCCGACGAGTTGCCGGAGTTCTTCAAGGATCCGCGCGTGCCGGCCTTGATCGAGGCGGCCGAGCGGCGTCCTGGCCGATTCGCCACCCACGGCTATATGAATATCGAGCGGTTGTGCCAGAACGGCCCCGTCGAGATGGAAGATCCGGAAACGCAGTTGCACAGCGACATTTTTTTCACCTCACACAAGGGTTGGCTGTACCTGACCGACGTCACGCCCGAGTGCGGACCGTTCGTCTACGTCAAAGGATCACATCGATTATCCCCCAAGCTGCTTTCGTACGTGTATCGCGAAAGCTGCAACGGGAACAAGGGATCGCGGCGCATCACGCAGCGCGAGCTGGACGATTTGCACCTCGAGGAAATGGTGCTCACCTGCCCCAAGGGAACTTTCGTGGTCGGAAACACCTTTGGTTTCCACCGGCGCAACCGCGGCACGCCGGGGCACGAGCGACTGGCCCTGCATGCGGGCATGCGCACCAATCCTTTCTTTGCCCGCAGTTGACCGCGTTCGGCGGCAGTTATTTCCCGATGGCGGGTGGCCGCGGACTAGCCGTGGATGTCTCCGGGAGTTGCCGCCGAGTGAACCCTGTGTGATTTGCCTTTCCGCTCGCCTCCGGCCCTGAGAAGCCGTCCATGGAAAAGCTTTCGCCCGAGAGCCTGACGTCGTCCGCGGCCCTCCAGGGGCCGCGTCCGCGCGCGCCGCGTTACTATTCCTTGGACATCTGGCGCGGTGCGGCATGCCTGCTGGTGGTCGTTTACCACTCGGTCTGCCAGTTGATTCCGCTGGGCGATGATGCGGCGTCCTGGGCTGTCCGTGTCTTTCTGCAGTGCTGGATAGGCGTTCCGATGTTCTTTGTCATCTCTGGCTATTGCATTAGCGCCACGGCCGACGCCAGCCGACTGCGCCCCGGCGGACATAGCGTCCGCGACTATTTCACGCGCCGTTTTCGGCGCATCTACCCGCCCTATTGGGTGTGGCTGGCCATCGTTCTGCTTTTGACGTTGGTGGTCAGCGCCGAATACTTCGACGATTGGCGGAACAGAATCCGCGGCCCGTTCGAGCTTTCCCTCGATCAATGGATCGGGAACCTGACGCTGACTGAGAAATGGCGTTGGCATTTTGGGGATCCAGAGCAGGGCCTTGTGTTCGGACCCGCATGGACCCTCTGTTACGAAGAGCAATTCTATTTCGTGACGGGCATCATTCTGCTGCTTACGCCCAACCGCTTCTTTCGCGCCGCGATCTTGGTCAGCATCGGCACCGTCCTGGCGCGTGTCGTTTCGAGCCGGATGGGTTTCAGCGTCGCCGGCTTCTTCTTCGACGGCCGCTGGCTCTTGTTCGCTTTGGGAATCGCGGTGTACTACGCCGTCAACTATGGCCAGACTTTCTTTCGCTACGCCGCGATGGGGTCGCTCGCGGCGCTGCTCTTGGCGCTCATCCTCGCGCCCGTCCATTCCGAAAACAAGACCGAGTATGGTACCGGCATTGCGTTCGCCTTGGTGATCTTGATCTTACAGCCGTGGGACGCGGTCCTTGCCAACGTACCACTGCTCGCGCCCATCAAGTTTTGCGGCACGATGTGCTATAGCCTGTACCTTGCGCATTGGCCGACCGTGTTGCTCGTGGCTCGCTGGATGTTTCTCCACGGCGTAACGGATCCATTACGAACGGTGATGATCACCGTTCCACTCTCCTTGATCGCCGGGGTTTCGGCAGGCTACGCGTTCCATGTCCTTGTGGAAAAACATTTCCTGAACCCGCCGCGGCGCGCGACAAGCCCCACGAGTCAAGGCGTACGAGATAAGGCGCCAACCGTAGTCGCCGTTGACGTTGCCTGAGCAGGTGACCTGTAGTTTTCACACGTTACGCCACCGTCCAATCCATTATGACTTCCGCTACGTCGTCATCCGCCGCCAAGCCACGCGAAGTGGGTGTGTCCGGACCGACGATCCTGTTCAACATTACGCACGGCTTTCAGGCGCGCATGCTCCTGCGCTCGGAAATCGCCGAGAGCTTGCTGGCGCGCGGAACGCGCCTGGTCATCGCCTCGGCCGCCGCGCGCGAGCCGTACTTCGTGCAGGAGTTCACGCATCCGCAGATCACGCTCGAGGACATGCGCGGGAAGTTTTCGCGCGTCGAATCGCACCTGATCAACCTGCGGCAATACTTCCTGATGAACCCGTCGCTGGGCGCGACGTTGAATCACAAGAACGAGGTGTTTCGCCGCGAGCGACCGCGCCGCTATTGGTTCGCCAGGGCCGTGAACTCCGTGCTGGGACGCATCCCTCCGCTGCGCCGCGCCTACCAGGCGGGCGAGGCGATCGCCTTTCCCGGCACCGAATGGGACGATCTGCTCAGGCGCTATCAGCCCGATCTTGTCGTGACCGGTACGCCGGGGCTGAATCGCAATGACGTTCACTTAATGCGTGCCGCCCGCCGCGCTCGCATTGAAACCGCGACGGTGATGCTGTCGTGGGATAATCTCTCCAGCAAAGGATACATGGGAGCCCGCCCCGATCACTTGCTCGTGTGGAGCGACCTCATGGCCCACGAGGCGGTCATGTATCACAGCTTCCCGCGCGAGCGGATCCAATGGTGCGGCGCCGCGCAATTCGATTACTACTACCAGTTCCGCCAGCGCTTCGACCGCGACGCCTGGCGCAAGCGCGAAGGGATTCCAGAGGGAAGGCCCTTGATCGTTTACGGCACGATCAATCCCTGGATCATGCCGCACGAGATTCACACCGTCCGTCAAATCGTCGAAGCCATCGAGAGCGGCAAGTTCAAAGTCAAACCGCTTTTGTGGATTCGCATGCACCCTCAGGCGGTGCGGGGTGAATTCAGTTGCGCGGTTGATCCCTTTCGCAAGCTAGCAGGCCCTAGCGTGCGCATCGAGGAGCCGCCCGTGCAAAGCGAGAAGCTGGCATGGGATCTGCCGCGGCGCGATATCGAGCATCTGGCCCAATTGATGGCGGCCGCGGACGTCGTCGTCACCCCCTGCTCGACCTTGAGCATTGATGCCGCTTGCGTCGACACGCCGATTATCAACGTCTTTTTCGATGGCGATGCGGCGGTGCATCCGGCACTGTCCGCCCGGCGGTTCATGTCCTACACCCATTACGCGCACATCCTCGAAACGGGCGGCATCGCCAAGGCCATGAACATCGACGATTTCGTGCGCATGACCGACGCCTATGTCGAGAATCCGCGCCTCGACAGCGACGGGCGGGCGCGCATCCTGCAGCAGCAGTTCAATCGTCTGGACGGCAAGGCCGGCGCCCGCACCGCCGAATTGCTGGCAGAGCTCGCCGTACGCCGCAACAAATAAGGAACGCGTATACGTCCTCGCTGATCAATCGCATGGCCACCGCACCATCACAGAACGCGACCGCAAACAAAGAGAGTGCCCCGGCAGGGCCGAAAATTCTCTTTAACATCACCCACGGTTTCCAGGCGCGCTTGCTCTTGCGGTCGACGATTTCGGAAACACTGCTCGCGCGCGGCGCGACGTTGGTGATCGTATCGGGCGCCGCCGGCGAGGAGTACTTTCGCAAGGAGTTCTCGCATCCTCGCATCATTTTGGAGGACATGCCGCATAAATCTTCCAGGATCGAGTCGCACTTGATCAACCTGCGGCAGTATCTGCTGATGAATCCGTCGCTGGGAACGACGCTGAACTTCAAAAACGAGGCGATGCGTCGTTCCTGGCCGAAGCGCTACTGGATGACACGCATCGCCAACTCGGTGCTAGGGCGAATCCCCCCCCTGCGCGAGGCCTATCGTGCCGGCGAGGCGGCTATCTATCGCGGTACCGAGTTCGATGATCTGCTCAAGCGCCACCGCCCCAGCCTGATCGTCACCGGCACGCCGGGCGTCAATCCGTACGATATGCACTTGTTGCGGGCCGGCCGGCGGCTGGGAATCGCGACCGCCACGGTGATGCTCTCGTGGGACAATCTCACAGCCAAGGGATATATGGGCGCGACGCCCGATCATCTGCTCGTGTGGAGTGACCTGATGGCCGACGAGGCCATGCAGTATCACAGCTTCCCGCAGCAGCGCATTCATTGGTGCGGCGCCGCGCAGTTCGACAACTACCAGGGCATTCGCGAACGTTTCGATCGCATGGCGTGGCGGCGCGAGCACGGCGTTCCCGAGGGACGACCGCTGGTCGTCTATGGCACGATCAACCCCGCCCTGCTCCCTCACGAGCCGAACATTTTGAAGCAGATCGTCGCGACGGCTGGATCGCAGTCCTATTCCAAGCGACCGTTTTTCTGGATCCGCCTGCACCCCCAGGTCGTGCGTGGCTACTACGCGACGTCACTGGCACCCTACCGCGAGATGGCGGGACCGGACGTATTCGTCGAAGAACCTCCCGTCCAGTCCGAAAAACTGCCGTGGGATTTGCCGGCGGCCGAGACCGAACACCTGGCGCAGCTGATGGCCGCCGCCGATGTGGTTGCCACGCCAGGCTCGACGCTGATGATCGACGCCGTGTGCGCCGGGACGCCGGTTATCAACGTGCTCTTTGACGGCGACGAGCCGATTCACCCGGCCATGTCGACCAGGCGGTTCGCGAAATACTTGCACCAGGAAAAGATTCTCACAACTGGTGGAATCGCCAAGGCCTGGAACATCGACGAATTCGTGCGTTTGGTCGATGCCTACATCAAGGATCCTGAGCTCGACGCCGACAAGCGCGCCGCCTTGATCCGCCAGCAGATGCATCGCCTGGACGGCCAGGCCGGCGTTCGTACGGCGAACGAGCTCTGGCGGCTCGCTGAGAAATAGCAGCACGCCGTTGCGAGCGTCGGAAGCAAGAGGAAATCGAAGATGAGCGTTCCGAGTATGCCCGAGGCGCTTGCCCGCCAGAACCGCGGTCGCAAGCTGCAGCAGGGCGGAAGCGCCGACGCACAGCCCGCCGGTCGCTACTACATTCTGGGCACATTTCACGTCGCAATGCTCGAACCGCTGCTGGTCGAAGCGCTCGATCGCGAGGAAATTCGGATCGAGGTGAAGTCGGGGCCGTTCGGCCAGCTCGAAGAGGAAATCCTTAACGATCGCTCTCCCCTTTATGCCACCGCGCCTGAGGGCATCGTACTCGTGCTGAGCGTCGAGGACCTGTTATCGGCCTTGTATGCTCGCCCGGCAGGGTTCCTTGACGATGCCGCGGAAAACCTCGTGCAGGAACAAGCCGATCGCATGCGGGGCGTAATCTCGGCACTGCTCGAACGCTTGCCGCAGGCCACGATCTACCCGGTGGTTGTCGGAGCGGAGACGGCGCCAAGCAGCTCGATTCTCGCTCCGGACGACGCACTGCGCGGTCAGGCTGCCGTGGAGTCGATGCTGCGTTCCTTGCGTCAACTTGGACAATTGTCACCGCGAGTCGTCGTTGTCGACTGGGATTGGCTCACCCGCGGCGACGGTACGTCACCGTGCCGCGACACTCGGCTGTGGTATCTGGCCCGAATGCGATTGAACGTGGTCGGTCTGGCGTCGGTCGCCGAGTCGGTGGCCCTGCACGTAGCAGCTATCCGCAAACCACCACGCAAGGTCGTGGTCTTCGATCTCGACGACACGATCTGGGGTGGCGTGGTGGGCGAAGTGGGGCTCGCGGGGTTGGCCCTGGGTGAAGATGGCATCGGCCGCGCGTTCCAGGACGTGCAGCGCGAGCTTTTGAAATTATCCGACACGGGCATCCTGCTGGCCGCCTGCAGCAAGAACAATCCGGAAGACGCGTGGAGCGCCTTCGACCAGCACCCCGGCATGGTGCTCCAGCGCAAGCATCTGGTCGCGTCGCGCGTCAACTGGCAGGACAAGGCCACGAACCTACGCGAGCTTGCGAAAGAGTTGAACCTGGGAATCGACAGCTTCGTGTTCCTGGACGACAATCCGGTCGAGCGTGAATTGATTCGGCAGATGCTCCCCGAGGTGCTAGTGCCGGAGCTGCCCGAGGACCCTGCCCTGCGGCCGGATTTCGTGCGCAGCGCACCATGGTTCCACCGTCTGCGCGTCACCAGCGAAGATCGGCAGCGCGGCGAGTCGTACCGCGTGCAGAAACTAGGCACCGATTTGCGCGCCTCGTCGGCGACGTTCGAGGGCTTTCTCGCCTCGCTGGCGCAGGAAGTCACGATCGAGCCGGTCAATCAGGCATCGGTCGGTCGCGCCGTGCAGCTTTGCCAGCGGACGAATCAGTTCAATCTAACGACACCCCGGTACACGCTTGCCGATCTCGAGCAGTTTTTGCGCAACCCGGCCGTAGAGCTCCACACGCTTTCGGTCCGTGATCGCTTCGGCGATCATGGCATTACCGGATTGGCGATCGTCCGGTACACGGAAGCCGGCGCGGAAATCGACACGCTGCTTCTCAGTTGCCGCGTGCTGGGGCGCCGTGTCGAAGACACCTTGCTCTCCTTTCTGGCGAGCCGAGCGCGCGATCGAGGTGCCAGCCAGTTCGTGGGTAAATACATCGCCACGCCGAAAAACGGTCAGGTCAGCACATTTTTTACCGATCGCGGGTTCGCGACGACGGGCGACGGAAAATTCGCCCTGGACCTGGCGGCCACCCAATTGCCGCTTCCCTCGGAAATCAAATTAATTGCCCCGCAATATGCGCACTCAGATTAAAACGGTCATCGCCGAGGTGCTGGGCATCTCGCCCGACGCGATCGCCGATGATGCATCGACCGAAACGGTCGCCGAATGGGATTCCCTCAAGCATTTGGAGCTAATGATGGCGATCGAGGCGGCCTTCAACACGCGCATCAATACGGCCGCTATGCTCGAGCTGCATTCGATCGACGCCATCGAGAGCTATATCAGCGCGCAACATAATCGGTAACCTGGCGGCGGGACAGCGAACCCTGCGTCCTGCGGACTCTAATATTAAAGGTCATAGCGAGCCCCGGCCGGTTAGTATCGTGAAAGGTCGCAACTTAAAGATCGACTGGTGGCCCGCCGACGAGGTCCCTCAGTTGCAGGGAGTGATCGACGAGCATTGGCGGAACGGACATGTGTTAGCACGCGACGCCGAGCTGTTGCGCTGGCAATATCGCCATCCGACAGACCCTTCGGTGTTGTCCGTGCTGCGGGCGCGGGATGAAGAGGGGCTGGCCGGCGTGTTGGGTACGAACCTGGTTGACTTCAGCGTCCAGGGGCGACGCACGCCGGGAGTGTGGCTGGCCCTCTGGTTCAATATCAAGCACGCGGCTGCCGGCACCGGATTGATGCTGTTGCGCGCCGCGATGGAAGGAGACGCGAAGGTCGTGGCCTGCCTGGGTTTCAACGATATCGCGGAGCGTATTTATCGCGGCCTGCGTTTCACGGTCATCGAGGAACTTCCCCGCTGGATTTGCCTGGCCAATGCCGATGCCTTCCGGGCACTTTTAGAGATGGAGCAGAGTCACGCCGCCGCCGACCTGCAGGCGACCGTCGCGGCGCTGAGCCACGATCAGAGCCGCCACACGACGGCAGCCGCGCGACTGATCGCCTGGGACGAAGGGCTCGCCGATCGGTGGAACGCGAAATGGGACCATGAATTGTCCAAGCAATGTATAGGAACGTGGCGGAACTTCGACTATCTGCGGTGGCGGTATGCCGAGCATCCCCGGTTTCAATATCAACTGCTTTTTGCGGAAGATGCCGGCGGGGCCATCTCGGGCCTGGTCGTCTTCCGCTACGAGCGCGTGGCGGCCTCGGACCTGCAGGTGGTTCGCATTCTAGAACTGCTCGGCAATGAAGACGCGTGCGCACTCCTGGCCGCAGCGGTCCGCGAGAAAGCGTGCGCCGCGGGAGCCGCCTTCGCCGACTTTTTTTGCACGCGGCCTGGCATTGCTGCACCACTTACCGAGGCGGGCTTCCACCGCGAACGATCGCTTCCGGCCACGATTCCCATGCTATTTCAGCCCCTGGATCATCGCCGGACTCGCGTGCGTTTGGCATACAGCATGCTCGACGGCGCGCTCGAAGCGGCCGCCACTGCTCATCCGGAAACGCTCTACGTGACGCGTTCGGACGGCGACCAGGACCGGCCCAACTGACGTCGGACATCGCTCGCATGAAATTCATCATGTATCACTATGTCCGGCCGTCGCATCCGGATCTGCCGTACTTCAAGCATCTACATATCGACGATTTTCGTCGGCAGTTGGACTATTTTGCCGCCGAATATGGATTCGTCCCCCGCGACGAGTTCCTGGCAACGCTCGAAGGCACCGCTGTACCAGTCTCGGGCGTGGTTCTGTCGTTCGACGACGGCTTGATCGATCATTACCGGTACGTGCTGCCCGAGCTCGAGCAACGAAACCTGTGGGGGCTGTTCTACATTCCTACGGGTATCTACGCGCGGCGGAAACTTCTGGACGTACACCGCATTCACTGCCTGCTCGGCCGCTTTGGTGGCCAGGCCATGCTCGACGCGCTCGGCGAGCTAGTTTCCGATGATATGCTGTCGCACAGCCACGTCGACGAATTCCGCGAGCGGACCTACGCGCGCCAGGATAACGATGCCGCCACCGCCGAATTCAAGCGTATTCTGAACTACTACCTCTCCTATGAGTTTCGCGAGCAGGTTCTCGACACGCTGATGGCGCGGTTCTTTTGCGAAGAGGAACTGATCGACGAGTATTACATCCCACGCGACCGGCTTGCCGAATTCGAAGAGCGGCAGATGCTGCTGGGCGGTCACAGCGTCAGCCACCGCGTTTTCAGCAGGCTTTCTCGCGCCGAACAGCAGCACGAGATTCAGGAGTGTTTCGAGTTCCTGGAAAGCGCCACCGGCGGTCTGAAGCTGCGCTCATTCTGTTATCCTTATGGCGGGTTTCACTCGTTCAACGCCACGACCGAGGAGCTACTCCAGGCCGCTGGCTGCCGGTTCTCGCTGAACGTCGAACCGCGGGACGCGGAAGCAGCGGATTTCCGCACGCGTCCACAAGCCATCCCCCGCTACGATTGCAATGCCTTTCCGTACGGCCGGTGCCGTGAACCGCTGGCGGTCTGAACGAACGGTTTCGTCTTTCGCATCAACGCTTCAACTCTCCGAGAGTCATCCATGCGCGTCCTTGTCACTGGCTCCAGCGGGCTGATTGGTTCCGAAGCGGTTCGTTTCTTCGACGATTTAGGCTTCGATATCGCCGGCGTCGACAACAACATGCGCGCCGACTTTTTCGGGCCCAAGGGAGATACGACCTG